>JAGNKX010000019.1:0-90378 GCA_017999915.1 Spirochaetota bacterium | reverse complement strand
CTGCCAATGTGGATACAGCCTGGGGACCGGCAAAAGCGCTGCCTACAGTCCCCTGCCCATCTACAGTTATGGTCCCATTAAGGCCGATGTAGGCAACCCCTGTCGTCACCGCCGGAGTGCCTGATGATGCAAAGGACACCGGATCAAGATCGACCTGGGTGGAGGTGCTGGTGGCGTTAATAGATAGCGGACCCAGTACCGGCGCAGCGGGCCCCGTGAAGTACACCGTCTGGCGTATCGATGCGCCAGAGGCATTCGATGAAACCACGATAATCCGGTAGTACGTGTTCGGGGTCAGGCCTGCGAAGGAGGTCCCTGCCAATGTGGATACAGCCTGGGGACCGGCAAAAGCGCTGCCTACAGTCCCCTGCCCATCTACAGTTATGGTCCCATTAAGGCCGATGTAGGCAACCCCTGTCGTCACCGCCGGAGTGCCTGATGACGTGAAGGACACCGGGTCAAGATCGACCTGGGTCGAGGTGCTGGTGGCGTTAATAGATAGTGGACCCAGTACCGGCGCTGCGGGCCCGGTTAAGTACACCGTCTGACGTATCGATGCACCGGAGGCATTCGATGAAACCACGATAATCCGGTAGTACGTGTTCGGGGTCAGGCCCGCGAAGGAGGTCCCTGCCAATGTGGATACAGCCTGGGGACCGGCAAAAGCGCTGCCTACAGTCCCCTGCCCATCTACAGTTATGGTCCCATTAAGGCCGATGTAGGCAACCCCTGTCGTCACCGCCGGAGTGCCTGATGATGTAAAGGACACCGGATCAAGATCGACCTGGGTGGAGGTGCTGGTGGCGTTAATAGATAGCGGACCCAGTACCGGCGCCGCGGGCCCGGTGAAGTACACAGTCTGACGTATCGATGCGCCGGAGGCATTCGATGAAACCACGATAATCCGGTAGTACGTGTTCGGGGTCAGGCCTGCGAAGGAGGTTCCTGCTACCGTGGATACAGCCTGGGGACCGGCAAAAGCGCTGCCTACAGTCCCCTGCCCATCTACAGTTATGGTCCCATTAACACCGATGTAGGCAACCCCTGTCGTCACCGCCGGAGTGCCTGATGATGTAAAGGACACAGGATCAAGATCGACCTGGGTGGAGGTGCTGGTGGCATTAATAGATAGCGGACCCAGTACCGGCGCCGCGGGACCCGTGAAGTACACCGTCTGGCGTATCGATGCGCCGGAGGCATTCGATGAAACCACGATAATCCGGTAGTACGTGTTCGGGGTCAGGCCCGCGAAGGAGGTTCCTGCCAACGTGGATACAGCCTGGGGACCGGCAAAAGCGCTGCCTACAGTCCCCTGCCCATCTACAGTTATGGTCCCATTAACACCGATGTAGGCAACCCCTGTCGTCACCGCCGGAGTGCCTGATGATGTAAAGGTCACCGCATCAAGATCAACCTGGGTGGAGGTGCTGCTGGCGTTAATTGATAGCGGACCCAGTACTGGCGCCGAGGGCCCAGTGAAATACACCTTCTGACGTATCGATGCGCCGGAGGCATTCGATGAAACCACGATAATCCGGTAGTACGTGTTCGGGGTCAGGCCTGCGAAGGAGGTTCCTGCTACCGTGGATACAGCCTGGGGACCGGTAAAAGTGCCGCCTAAAGTTCCCTGCCCGTCTACGGTTATAGCCCCCTCAACACCGATGTAGGCATTTCCAGTTGTTACAACCGGATTGCCTGATGATGTAAAGGTCACCGCATCAAGATCAACCTGGGTGGAGGTGCTGGTGGCGTTAATTGATAACGGTCCCAGTGCCGGCGCAGCGGGCCCCGTGAAGTACACCATCTGACGTATCGATGCGCCGGATGCATTCGATGAAACCAGGATAATCCGGTAGAACGTGCTCGGTGTCAGGCCCGCGAAGGAGGTCCCTGCCAACGTGGATACAGCCTGGGGACCGGTAAAAGTGCCGCCTACAATCCCCATCCCGTCTACAGTTATGGCCCCATTAACACCGATGTAGGCATCCCCAGTTGTTACCGCCGGATTGCCTGATGATACAAAGGTCACCGCATCAATATCGACCTGGGTGGAGGTGCTGGTGGCGTTAATAGATAGTGGACCAAGCACCGGCGCCGCTGGCGCCGTATTCTGCACTATCTCGCGAATTGTAAAGCCTGAGGCGTTTTCGGCAACTACGATAATCCGGTATGCCGTATTGGGTGTTAGGCCCACAAAGGGATAATCTAAAGGAGTAGTAGTATATAAATCCACAGATCCTAAATCGTTGGTCACTAATCCGGTATTATAATCTACCGATATGATCCCATTATAGCCGATGTAGGCGGTTCGTGTCTGATCCGGTGCTGTCGCCGGATTTCCTGGATTGTAAAAACTCGGGTCAACCAATGTTATCGAGGTTGATGTTGTACCGGATATGCTCAGCGGATTCAATACAGGTGCGCTACCCCCCGTAGTCGCAAAAGCCTTCTGAACAGAAAACCCCTCACTGTTCTTCGCAACCACATAAACATCGTATGTCGTATTTCCCGCCAGGCCCACAAAGGGATAGGGTCCACCCGATACGTCAATAGGCCCTGCTGTAATTATTCCGCCCACCGTCCCCGTAGTATAATCCATGGTGATTTGGGTGGAATCACCGATCCAGGCCTGCACTGTCGGTAATGGATTTCCCGATGTGACAAGGATCGGCCGTTCCAGATATATCGAGGTTGGGCCTGTAGCGCTTATTACGAGTGGATTCAGCAACGGTTTCGTAGTGTAAACGAGTCCGTAAAGCAGCTGCGACAGGTTATTTGATTTCATATAACCGTTACAGCCCGATGATAGGGACACGATTAAGGCCAATACAATGGCATATATATAGTTATCAGGTTTCACGTTAATTGTTTTCATCCTTGTGAACCTCCCCGCCTTTTTTCTGCTCTTCAATCTTATCTTCCTTTTCCTGCTGCATATTCTTCTTTATGACTTTCTGCAGATCCTCAAGGTCCTTGACCTTTTTCCCGACGTCCTTGTAATAAAGATTATAGGTCCGCGCGGATTTGAATTCGTTGACCGCAGAATCAATATCATTCGAGAGATAGAGCGACATGCCCTTCCAGTAATGCTCCTCAGCCTTTTTCCTCATGGCCGCCGCGACCGGGTAGAACGAGAAGGTGACGCCCACGGAAACCGACCATTCGTTCCTTACCAGCTTCTGGCTCCAGCCATGGTAATACGCGAAGGAGCTCCCAAACAGGATCGAATCGAAGTAATCGCGATGGCTGTGCTGCTCCGGCGTAAAGAAGGAATATGAACTGCCCACATTTATAGTCAAGAAGTCCCACGGTTTGAGGGAGCACCCGGCCCCGACCGTGTGGCTCGAGAGGAGATCGTCATACTCGGTCTTTTTTTCCGAACGCAGGCCGAAATCGTTGTAAGAATACCCGGCGCTGATGGAAACCCAGGTAGTCGCGTTCCACTCGAGGCTCTGGCCCAGCCTGTAGCCGATCATGTTCCAGTTGCGCTCCGCACCGTCCAGGTCCCTGGCCCGGGGAAAGGTCAGGTCCGCGGAGGTATCGATCTTCAGCGCCGGGATGATGCGGTAGGACAATCCCAGCGACAGGGAAAGCGGATAGGTGGCCTTGACCTTGTTTGATATGCTTTTTCGGTAGCGCGGGTCCATCACCGCCATGTTGAAGATATTCCCCACGCTTCCGCCGTTGATCCGGTCATTGAATACAAGGGGCCAGACCCCGTCGCAGAATTCATTAAGCTGTCCCGACTGCGCTATGACCGGATTGGCTATGAATTTATTGGTCTTCTTGTTCAGCACCATGGGCGGATAATACTCCATGCGGGCCGAGAGATTCAGGTTGTCCAGCGGCTTGTAATCGATACCCAAGATGATGCCCGCGCCATTGCCGAACACATCCGTATCGATGTTAAGCGGGACCTGGTACCGGGCAAGGGACGTGTCGTTGGTGGCCAGTGCGAGATAAGGGGTCTGCGTTATGCCGGTGTTTGCCTTAACATTAATATATCGCAGAGACAGGGACCCTGAAAGCTGTTCTAGAAAGGCGTAGGACGCGCCGATAGTAGCGCCGATATGGAATTCCTGGCGCTTCAACTTGCTTCTACTGTAAACACTTACCAGTTCCTGGGAAAACCGCGAAGCCAGAACGGTATTGTACGCGATGAGAAGCCTGTCCATCGTTGAGGCGCTTTGGGTGAAGGTTGCCCCGGGCTGACCCCGCAAATAAGATACATCGGCAAAAACCGCCCAATTTTCGCGCTTGAAGATAAAGCTAAAGTTAGTCGGAGCCGCCGTTGCCATGGAGGTTAGATATCTGTTGTTCGATTGGTACTGGCTCTGAAGGGGATTAATAAGCCTATTGAACGAATTGGCTCCCTGGTTGCCCCACATGCGGATGGAGTCTCCTTTCTGAGTGTATTGATTTACGGAATTTATTATTAAAAATATACCGCCGTTCTGGAGAAAAGACAAGCCCGCCGGGTTATAATTTACGGCATCCGCGTCAGTGGACGCGTTCCTGCTCTGGGTGCGAACATACTCTGAGCTTCGGGCAGGGGAAATACCCTCTTCTGAAAGGAGCATGGACGCGGTTACGTCAGCGGTGAAGAGCAGTACGACCAATACCATGGACGCAATGAAAACGGTCGGCGTTCCCGTTATAGTCCGGGCGCTGATCCGCATCATCGATGTTATTTCATATTTCACAACTGACCTGCTTAAACTTCCCCAATCCCCTAAGCAACAATCCGCCAATTGAGAGCGAGGATTGTGCGTATAAGATCTCATTATTAATACCCTGATAATCCTCTGTACAACCGCTTAAATATAGTAACTGGCAATGGGAATATCAAATTTTTTTCAGCCCGTACAGGCTTTTTTTTAAAAACATTTATTAGTATTTTATTAGTTTTATTTTATTATATATTTTATATATTTTTGTCAAAATATAATCCCTCAATAGTTAGTTGACAAATTGTCAGGACGTTATTTAGATTCAGAATAGAAGTGATATGACTTCATTATAATATCTACCCAAAAATACAACTGCAAAATCAGTAAACCATTGATCGCGATAAAAAACCGGCTCAATCGATCTAATACCTTCTCCATTATAATATCGGGAAATAAAAAAGTATTGCCGCAACAATAAATCGTTTCATAGAATAATCCTGTTCCATCTTTTATTAGAGCGACACATTGACAATTCAAAAGGAGAATACCCGATGAGCGCACTGGCAGACCTTACCATATTTCCTCTTGATAAAGGCGAAAGCGTAAGTTCCTATGTGGCGGAAGCCGTGAAAATCATCCAGGGAAGCGGCCTTGATTACCAGATGGGGCCCATGAGCACCTGCTTCGAAGGAGATTGGGATGAGGTCATACGTGTCGCCAGGGAATGCATGGATGCCATGAAGAACCACAGCAGCCGGGTCTACATGGTGCTGAAGGTGGACTACCGCGAAGGCATGGATGAACGAATGAAGGGAAAGGTGGATTCCCTTAAAAAGATATTGGGCAACGAATGAAATGCCGGCGGATCAGGGCTAAGTGCCGGGTCCATTTTCATACCGATAGTTATCGGTCCCCGGCCAGGGGTCAGAGCAAACCACGCACCGATAACTATCGGCACCAACCGGTGTCAAAGCAACAATGGGCCGATAACTATCGGAGTGTGCTGAAAAAAATACCGGTGTCAGAGTAAAAATTCAAATATCTATAAAACCTACAAAATGTCTATTTTTTAATCTTAACAGATTCAACGAACACCCTTGCCTTATCCAATAATACCATGGCAAAGGGATCTTTCCTTTTAATATCACGCTCCACACAATCGAGGGTATCATAATAGAGGTCCCATCCCTGCTTTTCTTTCATATACATATCTTCAATGGGATTTTTGCCTTTTCTATGATTATCCAGAAAAACAGAGAGACGCCCTATGCCTTCAGTGAAGAACCGGAGCGATTCCGGGTCATTTTCGGCAATCATCCTGGCCGCCCTGAGGGCAAAACGAAGACACACGATAGTTATCGGCAGGGCCGATATGAAGCAGCCGGTGAAGGGATCCACCGCGCTTTTCATGCGGTCACAGCCCCAGGGAAGGGCCCTGGCATAGTCGGAAAACAGCATGGTGCGCACATAGTCGCCCAGGATCTTGCCGGTCCGCGCGGCATCGGCCGTATCGGCAAAAAGATCCGAGTCGTGGCGCATCACCAGGCCGGAGCCATGGCAATACCGAAGATAGGCGCCCGATTCACGCCTGTACAGCACTGACAGAAGATAGGCCTGGTCCTCCGCCCTGCCGATGCGGGACAGGGTAAAGGGCCGGTACCTCCTGAGGGCCTCCACCAGGATGCCGGTGGTTCCGCCGGTGACGTGGACGCGCTGCAGGCATGATGTCCTGCCGTCATGGCCCTGCCCCGCCCCGTATCGCGCCATCATCTCCGCTTCGGTGGAGAGGGCCTGGGGAACGGCGCTCCAGAACACTGCTTCGTCCCAGCAGGGACCGCGGTCCGGCACCGGCACATCGGGAGTGAAGACCGACGCGGCGATGTCCTTCCGGTTGACCAGGGTCCCGGCGATCATGCCGAGATAGACCTCGTCGCCGGCGCTGTCCCTTCCCCGGGCGCCCCAGAGGGACGTGCGCAGATGCCCGAAGGCGGACATCCCGGTTTCGCGCGCCAGCTCCTCCTGGGGAAAGGCCTGGTCCAGGTCGATCTTGAAGGCCGCCCTGATTTCAGGGGACACGAAGACGCTCCAGAACCGGGCGATCGCCTTAAGAAAATTGTAATGCCTCCCGTACTCGCCGTCGACACCGAAGACTTCCCGCAGCAAAGCGCCGTCCGAAGCCGGGTCGTATTGACGCGCCGCGGGAAGCAGGATATCCTCCAGGAGGCGCGCCGTGTCTTCCTCGGTGAAGACATGGAGATTGACGCCCCGGGCGCCTTCGGCGCCGTCCAGGAGCGACGCGAGCCACGGCCGGGCCGTATCGCGCAGGCCCCGGTGCGTGACCGAAACAGAAATAACGCAATCGATATCGTGTTCCGGGTCCTTAAGCCCGGCCGACTCCTCGTAGTCCATTGCTTCGGAGAGGCGGCGGAGACCATAGACCAGCTCATTGCGCTCCGCCGGGGTCCCCACCGGTATCGGATGGTCATACCAGTAGAGCTGTTCTTCTTTCATTGTCTCCTCTATGGCCTCTCTCAGGTCAGCATCAATCGCCTCAAGATGCTCCGGCGAGGACGGAACCGTAAGAAGCGCGTTGGCCGTGAAGAGGATTTCCCGCTCCGGGAACCGTATCGGATCTTGATTCAGCCCCGTGATCCGCACGGTCCTTTTTTCCCTCAGTGCGGCGATGGCCGCGGATCGATCGTCATTGATGACGCCTTCGGGGAAAAAGGCGCCCCAGACCAGGTCCCTCAATATGTCATCGCCCGGGGGGCCGCCGGATATGGCCTCGTGGAGATCCTCAAAGGCGCGGCGGAACCGATCGTTCTCCCGGTACGATGTCTCCACCTCGCGCAGGGCCAATGCGGCGCCTTCGAGGAAAAACCTCGATGCCTCTTCCCGGCCCGCGCCCTTCATCCCTTCCAGGTACTGAAGGGCCTCGCCGTGGCCCGGGGCATCCGCTCCGGACAGGACCGCGAGGAAGCAGGCGGTCATGGTTCGGGCAAGGGAGAGGTCATCCGCATCAGGGGGATTGAAGGACCCGGCCGCATTCATCCCCCCAATGGCCGGGACACCGTCGCAGCGCCGCGTTATAAAGCGGATGATATCCCCGAATTTTTTTTTAATGGACAAAACGCCGATCCTATTGCGATACTAGATTTGTCGTGAGACTGCGTCTCCCCCAAGGGAGCATCCTTATTGCGTTTTCAGGAGTTCCCTTATAATTTTTTTTGTCAAATCATTATCATGCCGATAATAACAGGACCCACAGGTAAACAAAAACAAACAGATGAACCGGGTGCACATCATGAAACAAACGCTTTATTTCCTGCTGATATCACTTCTCGCGGTCACGCCGCTCCGGCTTGCGGCAGCGGCGGCGGAAACAAAAACCGAGGCGAAGCCGGGGACCGCAGCCAAAACGGCCGAGAATAAAGCAGCGCCCGGGAAATCCGCGGCCAAGGACGCAAAAGAAACATCGAAACAAAACGACAAGGCCGCCCCAAAAAAAGCCGAAGAGGACCCGAAGCAAAAAGAGGAAAAGAAGGCCCAATGGATAGAACAGACCCTTGACTATGGCATCCAGGAGGAACGCCTGACCGCGGTAAACGGCATACAGCAGATCAAGGACCCCGCGATCCGGGCAAGGCTCGTCAAGAAACTACTCGATGTGGTGAAAGACGAGGAGGAGCCGGAGCTCCTGGTAAAAACCATTACCGTTCTGGGCGAGATGAAAGAAACCTCCGCCATACCCATCATGACAGCAAAGCTCGATCACCGCTCCGAGGACGTGTGCGTCGCGGCGATATACGCCCTCAAGAAAACAAAGGCGATGACCGCGAAGGAAAAGCTGATCCAGAAGCTCAAGTCCCGCGACCTGGGCAAGAACTCCAACCTGACCAGCGCCCTGATCCAGACGCTGGGTGAATTCAAGGCCGTCGAGACGGTTCCCTTTGCGCGGGAATCCATTGAAAGCCCCAAGACCAACATGGCGATCAAGGAAGAGCTGGTGATCTTCCTCGGCAAGGCCCAGTCGCAGGATTCGAAAGGGGTCCTCCTTAAAATATTCAAGGATGAAGATGAAAACGTCACCCTGAGGGCCTTTGCCGTCAATTCCCTGGCCAAGATCGGGGCGAAGGACGCGGCGCCCGACATTAAGGACGTCATAAAAACCATCGACTCCTACGAGCTGAAAAAACGAAAAAAGTACTACACCCTGTACCTCTATTCCATCGCAGCCCTGGCGACCCTGGGCGACCCGGACGCGATACCGAAATTGATAAACGCCCTCAGGCACAACAGCTCCCAGGTGCGGCTCAAGGCAATCAGCCTGATAAAAGATTTCAAGGACAAAAGAACTATTGACATTTTAAAATACAAAATGAAAAATGATCAGAGCGCGAAGGTGCAGTCGGCGGCTAGGAAGGCCCTCAAGGAAATGGGGGTTGACGTGGGCGAAGACCCCAATGAAGCGAAAAAAGACGTGAAAAAAGACGCAGCCAAAACAGACGATAAAAAGCGGAACGACACGAACAAGAAAAAATAACCCTGGCGCCTCCGGCAGGCCCCCGCACGGATCGTGCGGCCCCGGAGCCGCGGCGGTCATTGGAACGATCAGGTACACCCATGTACAACGGCAATCTCTATGAAAAAATGAAGCTCCGCGACCGGTTCAAGGATATATCGACCCTCGCACTATTCACCCTGGCGGTTGCCGTCATATCGGTGGTCATCATGAACCTCCTGATCTACCCCATCACCATCTTCGCGGTGAATAACAAGAGCGCCTTCAACTTCATCGTCAAGGACCTTTCCATTTTCGGGATTGCGGCCATCTTGATCATTATCCTCGGCCTGAAGATCCACCGCCTCAGGAAAGAGGGCCTGGCGGTCCGCGAGATCGTCACGTACCTGGCGCGCAAACCCCTTTACTATATTTCGATATTCTTCTTTTTTATCGTCACCTCCTCGGTGCTGATATTTCTGCTCTATATTCTGCTCAGCAACAATTACTATCTACTTTATAAATTGACCAATAATTAAAAGCGATGCCCCTCAGCAATTTCGACAAATATTTCCTGAACCTCCCCCCCCTGGATAAAAAGAGCGACTTTGACCAGTTCTGGGAGAAATCCATCGCCGAGATCAGGAAGATCCCCCTGGAGACGGAGCTGGTCAAGAACGGCCGCAAATCGACGCACCGCTTCGCCTGCTATGATGTCACCTACAAGGGGTTCACCAAAACGGCCATAACAGGCGAGCTCCTGATACCCCGGGGCACGCTCAAGCCGAAAGTCATCCTCCATGTCCACGACTACAATAGCGAGGTCCGGTACCAGCAGCAGAACCTGGATGAATCAGCGGCGTATTTCTTCATGACCCTCCGGGGGCATTCGGATATCATCAGGCCGGCCGACTCCGAGGAAGAACCCTCGTCTCCCGGTTACATGGTGGAAAACATTCTCGATCGCGACACCTATTACGTGAAGGCCGTATACCTCGATCTCTACCGCTCTATCGACATGCTGCGCCTGGTGCCGGACATCAACTGCAGCTCCATCGGCGTCATCGGCAAGGGCTTCGGGGCGGCCGCCGCGATCTTCACCGCCGCCTTTTCCGACCGTGTCACGGCCCTGGTCATGGAAACGCCCGCCTTCTGCCATCTCTCCATGAGCCAGAATATCTCTGAAAGCGACGCGACCAATGAAATAAACGAATTTATCGCCACGCTGAAGGCCAAGAAAAAGCAGGTCAAGGATAACCTCACCTATTTTGACGCGATTAACTTTGCGGATAAAATATCATGCCCGGTACTGACCACGGTCGGCTTCAAGGACACCCTGTCGCCGCCGGAATGCGTCTTCAGCCTCTTCAACCATATCCGGAGCGAAAAGGTTATCGAGGTCTATCCGGAAGAAGGAAACAGCGCCGGCGGAGACGCCCAGTTCAAGAAGTCGATCCAGTGGGTGGCCGGCCGGATAAACCAGGCGTGAAGATGATTTTGCGGCAAGCCGGGGTGACAGAGATCATCAATACTGCAGCAGGTACTTCATTTTGTTCTTAAAAAGCTCCATAATCTTCTCACGGCTGGGGAAATCCTTTATCATGATAATGACGAAAACGGCATAGGATCCGGCATTCGCCCAGTAATAAGGGTATTGATACATGACCTTATTGGTTACCGCCATAAAACAGACCAACAGTCCGAAAAAAACAGCCATTTCAAGGATAGCCGTCCGGATGATCTGTGCCGTGCGGATAACGGCCAGGTAACAGTATGCGTAATTGCTTTTATCATCGGGATTCATGCGCCCCATCATCGCCTCAATTCTCTCCTCACCGAGGAGCCGCCTGTAGAGAAAACCGGACAGGAACAGCGCCGCCGCGAAGAGGGCGCCATGGACCAGGGACAACCTGTTTATGAAGTCTACCGCTTGTTCGTCCGCGGTGACGTTTCCGGGGCCCTGCAGGAAGATGAATACGACAACGGCCAAAAAAAACGAGGCTCCCATGATGATGCTGAAATAGAGTATTTGCGATACCCGGAGATAGCTCTGGGTCAGCGCCGCTTGGATATCTGGCATGGTAACTTTTTTTAACATCACATCCTCCTTTTTTTAAACCCGTGTTTCTGCTGGCAACATCATTCTCTCTCTATACCGCCCGCATGTCGCATATGTGATACTTACCGGGTTTCAGATACCGCCTCAAGCCCACTGAGATCGACAAGATCGATAAATTTTTGAATGAATAAAAAATCATTCGACCCATCGGCATGAATCGAAAGGAGAAACCGTCCGCCGACTATCCAGGAAACCATTGCGCGTTTTGTTTCGGGTCCTGAATCCTTGTTGTTACGGATACCCTTGTATTTTCCCTTGACCGTTACCGCTTCATCGTTCTTCGAGCGCGGTGCAATCTGCCTGTCGATCGAATCCCGATACAGCAGGCCGTCCATGATGGAAATGCTGACCGAGATGATTTCCGCCTTTCCCTTTTGGTTTGACGGCATCTTGATATACTGGACCATGGCCGATGTCATGCGGCCAACCGGTGACATGGCGTCAAACACGATACGGGAAAAACCATCGACATCGGCCTTCGGCAGAAAAGATACGAGTTTTGCCGAATCAAGGGGGTCACCCGCATGAAGACCCGTCGATATAAAGATCAAAGTAAAAAGAATCGCCATTTTTTTCATATATTCCTTCCCATTACAACAAATCATTGCCTACAGGATAAAACATTGCAAGAATAAAACAAGATTTCCTGTGACGGCTGCTGTAAACTTGAATTTTTTTTACCGGGGAGTAACCATAACCCTTTCGCCATGTCAAACTCCGTGACCCGATGGAGCCGCAGCCCCATGATGTCGATGTCAAGGCGCTCCTCAGGATCTGTGTCCTTTACAACGTACCCACGGCATGCAACCGCACCACGGCGGACTACCCGATATCATCTTCGCTTTTAAACGAAGAATACACGCCGATCCAGACCGATTTCACTTACTATACGACGAAAAAGGCGGGCGGGATATGATCCGCTCCTCCCCGCCAGGGAACGCCGGCGCCTCGTGCCGACCGCCATCCGCTCCCGGCCCTGCCCTGTCTCCTTTATAAAAAGTATTGGACAGTGACCGCGAACAATTCCATGATTAATCTAAATTCTCATAGAAACGCGAGAGGAATTTCATGGAAAAGAAAGCGTTAATCTTGAAAACTGTATCCGGAGCCGCGAGTATTTTCCTCGCCCTTTATTTCCTCTACGCTTCCTTCACCATCATGCCGGAAACGGACAGATGGTGGAAAGAGAACTCCATCAGAACAAGCGGTCTTGTCCTCAGGCTGCGGGAAACCTACAGGAACAAGGCGTATTGCCATTATCCCGTCATTGAGTTTACTGCCGAAAACGGCAAGAAGTACAGTTTCTCCCCCTACGACTGCTATTCCCGGGACGCTTATAGGATCGGCCAGCAGGTGGCGATCAGGTACAGCAGAAAAGACCCTGCCAGTGCATATATTGATTCCGAAACACATGATAGGGCGACCTATATCGCGGTATATTTTCTATGCGGAATCATGGCAACCGCCGGGGTTCTGCTGATTGCATCCGCTATAAAAACGCATGAAAAACGATCGGCATGAACCGTTATCGGAGATAACATCCATGGACTCTGCAATAAAAATCGCCAGGGCTGCTTTCATCACAGCCTGCGGCCTTCTGAATTTTATTTACACCACCATAGCGAGTATGGTTGTATTTGAAAACATATTTGAAAAATCGGGCATTTTCAAAAACAGGCTGGCCGATCCGGTTTCAATTCTCTCCCCTGTTCCCGTCCGTGACGGCTTCATTCATGCTTCAATCGGCAACGGCCTGTTGATACCGCTCTATGTCATACTGGGGATAATCGGCCTTCTCAGCGCTCTCATGTTTCTCTATTACCTGATTGAAATCCCGAAGCTGATCGCCCTTTTTTACAAGAAACGGCTGGGAGGCTTCCTCTTCATAGACAGGAAGAGGACCATACATTTTTTTATCGTGATGGCCCTTCCCCTGGTGAATTTTTTATACCTGCGCCTGTTCAGCCCGAGCCAGCTAAGAGGCGAACTGATCGAAAGCATGATACTCTGCACGATCACCCATCCGGGAATTCTCATACTGCTCATTTTCATAAAATCATTCAAGGACAGGGCGGCCGGTCCCGGCGAAAAATTCAGGTTTTTTAAAATAATTGCCGCCAATTCGGTAAGAACTTCCATCCTCGTGGTTGCGATCGCCTATATCATCCCGCCATACCTGCTCTATTATCATTATGAAACAGGCCTGATCTGGGTGGGAGTATTCCATTTTTTCCTGATTTCAGCGGCATATTCCAATTATCGCTTCTACAGGGAAAACTTCATTGAAATGATCACGGAAATGGGATCCGAAAACGTGAACAATCAACCTGATCTGGTACAGTAACCGGGCATGGCTCTCCCGGTATGATGCCATCCATACACTGTTCCTGCCCGCATAAAAATGGCATCCGGATCATTGCCAGGCCGATCTATAAGGGTATCAGCAGGCATATCTTCCCGGGAAAAATACCGGCATTCCTGGATATCGAATTCCAATATTTTTTTTGATTATCCGCCTTTGCAGATGTACAATAATAATAATTCATCTCTGTTACAAATCAAAACTGGACTTACGGGAGGTGTCTTATGAGAAAATTCAATATCTTCGGCATCCTTATTCTTTCATGCATTATGCTCATGTGCGCATCGGGTTCCTCCATACGGTCGGAACAGCCATCATCGCCGAATCTCAAGAACTACAAGAAAATCTACATCGGATGGCTCGATCTTGGCGAAGGGAACTGGAAAAAATACGGGTTCAGGTCACAGGGGGAATGGTCGAAAGCGATCAGGGATTTGAATGTCAACGCCCTGCAGGAATACTGCCGATCCGATCTGTCAAGAAGGACGGTCTCCGGGTCCCGGGGCGCCGACGCACCGGCAAAAACCGACCTGTACATCAAGCTGCATCTTAAAAAACATGAAATCGGATCGGGCTTAAACCGCATCCAGTATCTCTACCTGGACGTGCGGTATATCGATATGGCCACCGGGCAGAACAAGTATTACGCGGACGTGATCATCGACACGTCCGGATTCGGCTTCGGCAATTACACCATGGAGGGGCAACTGAATTACGGCATGACGAACCTGGCGAAATTCATCGGGTCGAAGTTTTAGCTTTCGGGGAGAGGATTTTCTTACGCCGTCTCTTCGATGATATAGGGCACGAAGGTGGCCTCGCCGATATCCTCCTCCATGACGACGCCGTCCCGCTTGACGATGAACTTCTTGATGCGGTGGCCACGCCGGTTGCCGACAGGAATGACGAGCCTGCCGCCGGGATTGATCTTGCCGAAGAGCGAGACCGGGAGGATATCCGCTCCGGCGGCGACGATGACCGCGTCGAACATCCCCTCCGCCTCGTTGAAGTCGCCGGAGCGCAGGAAGGTGATGTTCCGGTACCCGAGGCCGAAGAGGACGCCCCGGGCGCGGTTGAAGAGCTCCTCGATGCGCTCCATGGTCACCAGGGAGCCGGCAAGCCTGGAGATGACGGCCGACTGGTATCCGGAGCCGGTGCCGATCTCGAGGACCCGCTCGTCGCCGGTAAGGCCCAGGGCCTGTACCATCCGGGCGATGACCGACGGCTTCGATATGGTCTGGCCGTTGCCGATGGGCAGGGAAATGTCGTCGTAGGCGTGGAAGCGGAGCGCCTCGGACACGAAGAGGTGCCGGGGCACCGACGCCATCGTCTCCAGCACCGAGCTTGATGATATTCCCTTTTTTCTGAGGTCCGCGATCAGACCCTGCTTGATATATTGCATACGGCTAACCCGCTCCTATGGCGTAAAGTATCCGCTCCACTCGACGCCCTTCTGCCCCTTGTGGCTCACCTCTATCTTCACGTCGGACCACCACCCGGCAAAAGACCTGAGCTTGAAGGTCGGATAGACCAGCACGTACCGGTACTCCTCCGAATTCTTGATCCGCCCGTAGATCGACCGGAGGCCGTCCAGGTCCCTGGGCCTGAACACGGCCCCGCCCGTTTCCGTCGCTATGCTCCGGAGGGTCTCGTGGGGCTCCTTGAAGGATACGATATAGACAGGTATGTAATGGGACCTGGCAAAGCGGATGACGTTGGTCGCGGTGTAATTACTGAATGAGTTCTCGTCCACGGCGCCGTCGGTGACCAGGACCACGCCGCGGCGGTTCAGCCTCGGCACGAGGTCGCCGATGGCGTTATAAAGGGCCTTGCCGATGTTTTTTCCCTCGCCGTATTCCCGCTCCTTCAGGGCCCTGAGGGCCCGCCGCCTGCTCCAATCGAACTGGTTGCCGATCCATGACTCCCTGTTGAAATTAAGGACTTCCAGGGAATCATTCTTTCTCATCTTCTGGAGTATGAACTCCGCGGTCCAGGGCAGGTCGCCATGGTGATCCTCGGCCCTGGTGGAGCGATCGACGCAAAGGGCTATCGACACCGAGGGGGCCAGGCGCTTCAGGTAATCCGTGTACAGGTTTGTTATGAGGGCGCTGTCCTCGGTTACCGTGAAATTGGCCTTATCGAGACCGTAGAGGGGGCTCCCGTCCCTGTTGCGCACGTTGACGTAAAAAGCGACGACGGGGAAGCTTCCCAGGTCCACGGAGGTTATTTCAAGGCTTACGTTGGAATACTGCTTGTGTGACGGCGAGAAGAGAACCACCGCCTGTTTGTTGTAATCAAGGCAATAGAGGTAACCGTCACGGTCAGAGGCGGCGGCCATCAGCCGCGACACGCCGCTTCCCTTTTCGCCGGCACTGAAGGGCGTTGATGCCCCGTTCGAGGGATTGAACCAGACGAGGCCCTTCTTTTCGTCGGATACCATGAGGGAGCTCCCGGACTTCAGGATGCCCCGGGGCGCGTCAACGCCGTCGATCGATATGTTTTCTATAAAATTGCCGGAATCATCGAAGCAGGCGATGCGGCGGTTCCCGGTGTCGGTGACATAGACCCTGTCACGGTACGCGGCCACGTCGGTGGGCCTGGAAAGCTCGCCCTCGTACTCACCCTTCTTTCCGAACTGGAGTATGAATTTCCCGGTGTCATCGAACTTCTGCACACGGCTGTTGCCCGAATCCACTACGTAGATCTCGCCCCTGCCGTTGAAGCAGAGGCCCTCGGGCCCGTGGAACTGGCCCTCGCCGTTGCCGCTCTCGCCGAAGCGGCCCTGGACATCGCCGCTCCGGTCCATGAGCAGGACCCGGTCCCTCCTGAAATCGGCGACGGCGATCTTGCCGGCCCGGTAATCGATGCCGTAGAGCCTGCTGTCTAGGGAGGTACGAATGGAAAAAACGCCCTTGCCGTTCGAATCGATCTTCACCAGGGAACCGTCGCTGAAGGACGTGATATAAATATTCTTCTCGTTATCCACCGCGATATCTACGGGATTGTGAAACCGGAACCGGTTGTAATCGGAAGATTTATAGGTTTCGAACAAAACATATTCCGGGCTGTCGTCCGGCCTGGCCAGCATGGTGTCCTGAAAACGAAGGTTTTCGATCTTGCTGGTCACCGCGACGTTGTCGGGGGACAGGTCGGAGAGGCTCTCCCACTCCTTCAGGGCGGAATCGGTGAAGCCTGCCAGCTTATAGGCCCTGGCCAGGTGGTCCCTCGCGGTATAGTAGTCCGGATATTCCTTCACCGCCTTGCGAAAGTATTCCGTCGCGGCCAGGTAGCGCATCCTGTTGAAGTGGACGGTGCCCTGGCGGAAATACTTCTTGGCGATCTCGAACTTTACCATGTCCGCCATTTCGGAAAAAGCCAGGGGCGGATACAGGCAGATGCAGAGGCATACCAGGATGACCGCACGGATATTCTTAATGTTGTAGCGTTTCAAGAATGACATTCGAGTTATTAATTGGACCGGGGTCCTTTCTCCGACGCAGGGCCCGATAATCTTCTTTCAACGTTATTATCGTCCGATTTATGTCCCAAAAACCGCAAAATTTGCCATGCCTTGTCATTTATCAAGGAAGACAATTCTTGTGGAACCATAGCAGGAAATGCGACATAATGCAAGTTTTTTTTATGATAAATGCGTGAAACAGTGCAGGGCATGAACGCCCGGCAAATAAGCAATCCCCCTGCATTATTATCGACGCAGGGGGATTGTATTCCGGCAAAGAACGATATATTCAAACGATGATTTAACTGTTACATCCCGGTTATTGGACTTTATCAGCAATGATATAGGCCAGGTTATAGACGCAATTATTGATCCTGCCTTCGAAGCCCCAGCCCGAGATGTCCGAGGTCGATTTGGAATATACGCTTATTCGCATCTGATTCAGCTCTTTTCCCGTCTTTCCATCAATAAAATGCATTGTCATATCCAGTGTGTCTGAGCCGGCAAAGGTGCCCCACATGACCTTGGCGGCGGAGCTTGTCCTCTGCACATATTCAACCTCGCTGAACCTTATGACAAGGCCGTCCTTCTTAGGCGCATCGTTCCGGGAAGCGGCGAAAGACACTTCCTTCTTCGAAAGGGCCTTTTTGAAATAATCCGGCATGGCGTTCCTGTTCACATGGTTGATCGTTTCAACCCACTGTGCCTGGCTTTCATAATCATAGGTTTTCCATCTTTCGGGGCCCAGATCGAGCCAGCCGACGCTTACTGCACGATATTTTTTTAGATCCTCACCCGGCTGGGTTTCTTTGATAATACCGTACTTCGGACCGCAGCCATATACAAAAAATATCCCCATAAACAGCAACAATGCTTTTTTCATGTGCCTCTCCCTACCAAGTAATTATTGATTATATGTGAAAATTTATTGAAAACATAGCTATAAAAATATAACAAGCATTTTTCGGTCCCCATAATCAAATCGACGTATTTCCGCTTCGTCACGCGAGGCCGGTAATTACAATATTTTCTTGACTCTATAAAATTCGCTCAGTATTATTACTTAAACGACATAAATAACCTGACAGGAAGGACGGATATGGTTTCAATCAAATGGGCGCCCATGGCGTGTCTTCTCATATGCTTCTCGGCAGTCGGCTGCGTGAAGGAAAAAAAGGAAACCGCGCCTGTCAGGCTGTCAGACAAGCTCGGGATGGTCAGCCTCAACCGGCCGGGCGCCGAAGTGCCGGTCGACACGGTCCTGAAAAACGGGGACCGCCTCATCACCGGGGAAAAATCGATGGCAACGGTGCTCCTGCCGGACAGCTCGACCATACGGATATTCGAAAAATCGGAATTCACGATAATCAGGATGGAGAGCGCCGGGGACGAGGGCGGCGCCGACACCCGGCTGGCCGTCGATAAGGGCAGGAGCATGTTCGTCATAGAAAAGCTCGCCAAGGGCGGGAAACTGAGCGTTAAAACGCCGACCGCGGTCGCGGCCGTGCGGGGAACGACCTTTACCGTCGAGGTCAGGGATAAAAACTCGGTCACCGACCTGAAGGTGGTGCGCGGCTCAGTCTACATCGAGGCGAAGGACGAGGCGCAGGTAAACAGCCTGGTCAAGGAAGGGGAGATGATCGCCCTTTCAAGCAGCGCCGTTGTCGAAGAGAAAAAACCGATACCGGAAAATAAGCTGAAAGAGCTGAAAGAGGAAGAAAAGGCCTTCATCAAAGACGCCAATGAGCCGGCGCAAGAAGAAAAGAAAGAAGCCGCCGACAAGGCCAAATCGGCGCCGCCGGTGCTGAAAACCGAAGCGGCGATCAAAGAATACTACCACAAGCTTGAAGAAGTGAGCATGGACGATGGGACCATCCTCGTCGGCGCGGTCATTTTCCAGAACGCGGCTGTGGCGAAAATACACACAGCCAGCGGCATCATACAGGTGCCCACCGGCAGCATAAAAACCATACGGATGAGGTGACCCGGGAAGGGCGATTCGCCGCGCCCTTCCGGCGCACGGTCTCCACACGCCTCACTTGTATTTCATTTCGCTGATCTTATCTTTCTCAATGGTGATCGTGTTATACTTTGTTTTCACCGTCACGGTCGTTCGGGTCTGGGAGAGTATCTTCCCCACGATCTGGCTTCCGTCGTTGAGCAGGATGACCTGGCTTGCTTCCTCGGCGCCGGCCTTTTCGTCCTCTTTTTTATCGGGCTTGACAGCGGCCTTGCCGCCGAGGAGCTCCAGCATTTCCACCATGTTATGTTTTTCCGCTATCGTAAAGGCGGTCTCGCCCTGCCGGTTCTCGGCCTTCTTGTCGGCGCCGTGTCTCAGGAGGAGGCGCACGATCCCGTTGTAGTTGTAAGTGACCGCGATGACTAGGGGCGTGCTGTCCTTCAGGATGGAACCGTAATCGTACATCGACCGCGCGTTGACATTGGCCTTGTGCTCGACCATGTATTTCACGATGTCGTAATAGTTGTAGTACGTCGCCCACATGATCGGCGTCCACCCCCACCGGTCCACCACGTTGATATCGGCGCCGTTCTCCACCCATGATTTCACGCCCTCAAGGTCGCCGCGGGTGGCTGACCTCGTCAGGGAGCCGCATCCGGCAAACAACGACACGACAATGACAATGGCGACGGAACAGACGATGATTTTATTTTTCATGGCAACACTCCCTTTGAATAATCGTATATCTTATAGATGACGAACCCAAAACCGGCCGGTGACCGGCTCTATTTTTTCGAAGCTCAAAGGTAGTCCATATAAAATATTAAAACAAGCGTTTTTTCAAGAAATGCGTCATTAAAATAATGGTAACAGTATAATTTTAGGGGGGCATGAAAAAGTTTCCGTCAGTCCAGGAGAATGACGCTGCCTCCGTGCCTGATGGCCTCATAGACCTTTTTCTCGCCGAAGGCGAGGATATTCTCCATCGCCTTCCGCGAAGCGGCGGCGTCTCCGCCGGTGAGCGCCCTGAAGAGCTTCATGTTCAGTTTCAGGGAGGCTTCCGGAACGCCCTTGATGGAGTAGAAAAACTCCGTGAAAAAGGAGTAGACCGGCTTGAAGGATTGAAAAACAAGGCGGCTTATGATGTTCCCCGAGATCCCGATGATCGCGCAATGAAAATCAAAGTCACATTCGGCAAGGACCGCGATGTCCCGGAGGTGGGACCTTTTTTGCTCGAGGTTGTTCCTCAGGTACTCCGCTTCATCATCCGTGATCCTAAGGGCGGCCTCCGCGGCGGCCGTGGTTTCGGTGATGAGCCTGAAATTCAGCAGGGACTCGAGGGTTTGCCTGTCAATGGCCTGCCTGACGCGGAGGACCTGCACGAGGGTGTCGAGGGTGTCGTATCTGAAAAAGTCCCTGACATAGGTACCGCTCTGGGGATGGGTCTCGACGAACCCCCCCTGGGCAAGCACCGCGATGGCCTCGCGCACCGCGAAGCGGCTCGCCCCGTATTTCTGCGACAGCTCCCGCTCGGAGGGGAGCCTGCTGCCGATCGGGTATGCCTCGCGGATGATATCGGACCGCATATCGTTTAAAATCCTGCCGGGAAGTCCTGTTTTCATGGCACCCATCCTCGTTCCGTTCATGGCCGCTTCGGCCTTAAGCCCATTCAGCGCCCCTGCGACGCGCTGGCAAGTAAAATTCTTGACATCTGGTTATACCAATTAATTAATTGGTATAACCAGTTAAACAAAACGCAGGAGGAATTGCAATGAAAATTACACGAATCGAGCTCTACCATGTTTCAATCCCCCTCAGGGAGACCTTCTGGCCCACCTGGATCCCGGGCTACCCCCAGACCCACAACAGGTTCACCCTGATCAAGCTCGTGACGGATGACGGCATCGAAGGATACGGCGCCGGGTCCGCCATGGGCACGGAGCGGGAAGGCCTCGGCGATCTCCTGGGAGGCTACCTGATGGGCGCGGACCCCACCGATATCGGCAGGGTGCAGGACCTCCTGAAGCAGGCGGGTATCCTGGGGTGGAGGAACTTCTGGATAGAGCCGGCCTGCTGGGACATCATCGGCAAGAAGGAAGGAAAGCCGGTGTACGAGCTCCTCGGCGGCAGGGCGCGGCCGGTGGAAGTGTACTGCTCCACCGGGGAGATGCACGATCCGGACAAGCGGGCCGAGGAGATCATGGCGATACGGGAAATGGGATACCGCTGCGCCAAGCTGCGGGTCAAGAGCGTCGAGCTGAAAGACGACATCCGGCAGATCGAGACCGTCAGGAAAAAAATCGGGAAGGACTTCAGTCTTGGTGTCGACGCCAACCAGGGGTGGCTTGTCACGATCGTGGACAAGGTCCCCGCTTGGGACCTGGCCCGTGCGAAAAAGTTCGCCGACGCCTGCCACCGGAACGGGATCGATTGGCTGGAGGAGCCCCTGGATTCGCGGGATTACAGCGGCAACGCGGCCCTGAAAAAATATTCAAAGGTGAAGATATCCGGCGCGGAGCTGAACTATGGCTGGGACGAGATAAAGATCATGTTCGAGAAGGATTGCTTTCACATCTACCAGCCCGACGCCACCTTCGCCGGCGGCATAGCCCAGGTGAAGAAGGTCATAGACATGTGCCACGAGAAAAAGCGGTACTACACGCCCCACACCTGGACCAACGGCATCGGCTTTTACGTCAATTGGAACATGGTCCTCGCCGACAGGGATAACTCCCTGCCGCTGGAATATCCCTACGAGCCGCCCTCATGGATTCCGGAGTTCAGGGAAGGCATCATCGACCCGATCATCCCGGACAAGAATGCCATGCTCCAGCCCTTCACAAAACCGGGGCTCGGGTTCACCATAGACAAGGCTATGCTCCGAAAATACGGCAAGCGGTTCTTCAAGCTCACTGAAACGGGCCTCAAGATCAAGGTCATCCGCGACAAGGGGCTTAAAACGGCCCTGGAGCTGAAGAAGAGAAAGGGATAGAAGTAGTGTGGTAACCCGGGGTAACCAGGGGCTTAAACCCCTGGTTAAGCCCTGACTACCGCGGCGCTTTCTGTTTCAGGGTCTTCTTGAGGAACTGCCCGGTGTAGGACTCCTTCACGCGCACGATATCCTCCGGCGTGCCGGCGGCGACAACGGTGCCGCCGTCGTCTCCCCCCTCCGGCCCCAGGTCGATTATCCAGTCGGCGGTCTTGATGACGTCCAGGTTGTGCTCGATCACTATCACCGTGTTCCCCTTGTCCACCAGCGACTGGAGCACGTCGATGAGACGCTGTATATCGGCGAAATGAAGTCCCGTGGTGGGCTCATCAAGGAGGTAGATGGTGCGTCCCGTGGCGCGCTTGGAAAGCTCCGCCGAAAGCTTGACCCGCTGGGCCTCGCCGCCCGACAGGGTCGTGGCGGGCTGGCCCAGCTTGATGTAGCCGAGGCCCACGCGGTTCAGCGTGTCGAGCTTCCCGCGGATCGCCGGCACCGCGCTGAAGAACTCGAGGGCCTCCTCCACGGTCATCTCCAGGACCTCGTAGATGTTCTTTCCCTTGTAGCGCACCTCCAGGGTCTCGTGGTTGTAGCGCCTTCCCTTGCACACGTCGCAGGTGATGTACACGTCGGGCAGGAAATGCATCTCGATCTTGATGACGCCGTCGCCGAAGCACGACTCGCACCGCCCCCCGGAAACATTGAAGGAGAAGCGCCCCGGCTGGTAGCCCCGCAGCTTCGAGTCGGGCAGCTTCGCGAAAAGGTCGCGTATCGGCGTGAACAGCCCCGTGTAGGTCGCGGGATTGGACCGCGGCGTCCGCCCGATGGGGGACTGGTCGATGTCGATCACCTTGTCGATCTTCTCGATGCCGACGAATTTGTCGAATTTTCCCGGGTGCTCCTTGGATTTCATTACCAGCGACGACAGTGCCTTGAAAAGGATATCGATCACCAGTGTCGACTTCCCCGACCCGGACACGCCGGTCACGGCGCAGAGGACCCCCAGTGGGAACTTCACGCTGATGTTTTTAAGATTGTTCTCCTTCACGCCCTGGATCTCGATATGATCCGCCGCCTCGCGGCGCGACGCCGGGACCGGGATGAAGCTCTCACCGGCCAGGTATCGCCCGGTGAGGGATTTCTTGTCGGCCTCGATCTCGGCCGGGGTCCCCAGGGCCACCACGTAGCCGCCATGAAGTCCGGCGCCGGGCCCCAGGTCCACCACGTAGTCCGCCTCGCGGATGGTGTCCTCGTCGTGCTCCACCACGATGACCGTGTTTCCCAGGTCGCGGAGGCGCTTCAACGTGGCCAGGAGCTTCCGGTTGTCGCGCTGGTGGAGGCCGATGCTCGGCTCGTCCAGAACGTAGAGGACGCCGGTGAGGCTCGACCCGATCTGGGTGGCCAGGCGTATGCGCTGCGACTCCCCGCCGGAGAGTGTTCCGGCCGCCCGGTCCAGGGTGATGTAGTCGATCCCCACGTCGGTGAGGAACTTGAGGCGCACCCTGATCTCCTTCATGATCTGCTCCGCGATCTTCTTCTCCGTGTCCGTGAGGTCCAGGTCCTGGAAGAGGCGCCAGGCGTCGCCGATGGACCGGCCCGTGACCTGGTCTATGGTGTGCCCCGCCACCCTCACGGCGAGGCTCTCCGGCCTGAGCCGCTTCCCGCCGCACTCGCCGCAGAGGGTGTTGGACATGTAGCTCTCCATCCAGATGCGCATGTCCTCGGACTTGGTCTCCATGTAGCGGCGGTGGAGGTTCGGGATGACGCCCTCGAAGGCCCGGGTGAAGCGGTACTCCGCGTTCTCGCGCTTCACCTGGTAATCGATTTTCTTGCCCTCGGACCCGTAGAGGATGATGTCCTTGATCTTTTTCGGGAGCTTCTTCCAGGGCGTGTGGGCGTCAAAGCCGAAATTCTTCTCGAGGTTCTTGATCTGCTCCAGGTACCAGTAGCTGGTGGTCTTGCCCCAGACCTCCAGGACGCCGTCGTAGAGGGAGAGGTCCGGGTCGGAGACGATGAGATCGGGGTCGAACTGCATGATATAGCCCAGGCCGCCGCAGGCCGGGCAGGCGCCGTAGGGGCTGTTGAAAGAGAACATCCGCGGCGAAAGCTCCGGCATGGATATGCCGCATTCGGTGCAGGATAGCTTCGACGAGAAAAGGCGCTCGGTCTCGCCGGCGCCGCCGGTCAGGACGGTCACGAGGCCCTCTCCGATCTCCATGGCCGTCTCGACCGATTCGGCCAGGCGCGGCCGCACCCCGTCCTTGATCACGATGCGGTCCACGATGACGTCCAGGGAGTGCTTCTTGTTCTTGTCGAGCCTGATCTCCTCCTCGAGCTCCCGCACCTGTCCGTCGACGCGGACCCTCACGAAGCCCTTTTTCCGGGCCTGCTCGAGCTTGTCCGCGTGTTCGCCCTTGCGGCCCCGCACCAGGGGCGCCAGGACCTGCACCTTCGTCCCGGCCCCGTAGGTCATCAGGTTCTCAACGATCTGGTCAAGGGACTGGGAGGATATCTTCCTGCCGCACCGGTGGCAGTGGGGCACGCCGACGCGGGCGTACAGGAGCCTGAAGTAGTCGTATATCTCGGTGACCGTGCCCACGGTGGACCGCGGGTTGCGGTGCGTCGTCTTCTGTTCGATGGATATGGCCGGGGAAAGGCCGTCGATGTAGTCCACGTCGGGCTTTTCCATCAGCCCGAGGAACTGCCGCGCGTACGAGGAAAGCGACTCCACGTAGCGGCGCTGTCCTTCCGCGTAAATGGTGTCAAAGGCAAGTGAGGATTTTCCGGAACCGGAGAGGCCCGTCAGGACAACAAGCTTGTCCCGCGGGATTTCCAGTGATATGTTCTTGAGATTGTGCTCGCGCGCTCCCTTGATAACAATGGACCGGCTGCTCATATCATATAAGGGTGACGTTCATGGAGCCGCACATCGGGCAGATGACATCGGGCTCTTCGTCTTCGATAACGTTCTTCTTTTTAATTACGATATCATCCCAGCGGTAATCGCATTCCTCGCAGGCATAGCTCACGGTGACCTTCTTGGTGTCGTCATCGTCAAATCCGACCTCTTCGAGCTCCTCGTCGCCATCTCCCTTGGCTTCTTCTTCCGCCTCTTCGTCGACGATACGGCCCTCTCCTTCCTCATCCTCGATGAGATCGGACTCATCCGCTAGTTCTTCCTCTTCGTAATGCTCTTCGTAATAGTCGTCTTCGTACACTTCATCATCGTAATCTTTTTCATGGAAGTCCTTGGCCATAACCCCACCCTGCTTTCACAAATAGTAAATTCAGCGCCTTCGGAATACCGGCGGGTTTCGCCGGTCAGGTCGATGTTCTGCAATGCTTTTTATTAAAATAACACTTTTTTCAAGTAGCGTAAATATGTGAATCAGAAAATATCACCCCTTTTTTTTGTCAAAAAATATTCTTTTTTTTTTATAAATTAATCCAAACACCGACGGACCGGGAAAAGTGGATATTTTTCCTCTTGATGAGGCGGGGTCAGAGCAACATATTTTTCGCTTAATGGCTTTTTATTGCGGAGTTGGAACGGCTTTGGCACGGAAGTACTTGTTTACCTGCATTTTTCACCGATATCCCTCATCCCGCCTCCCCTCGACGTCGCTCACTTCGACAAAGCTCAGTGCAAGCGGGACAAGCGATGCGCACAAAGCGGCAGGATGTAGCGCATGCAGCATCGTACACGGATGTACAAGATGCTGCCTCCCATTAGGCTCTGAAAAAAGGAGAGGGCTCCCCTGCAAACACTCCCCCTCGCCTTACTTCATTTCTTAATGGGAGAGGGGCCAGGGGGTGAGGGGCCGTGATACATATCCGCCCTACTGCACGATCCTGTCATCGACATTGAGATCGATGCTTTCATCTTTGGGGATATCATCTTGCCGCGGCAGCTCCCCGACGGCGGAAACGATAATATCCCAGACGCCCCAGTTGCCGGAAGAGGCGCCATATTCCACAAAACGCAATTCCACGGCGCCGCGCGCTGAAATAGTCTGGGGTATATCAACAAAATAATAGGAATCGCCGATGTCCGAAGGGCGGACGACGCTGATACAGCGGGAATCCATGTTTCGGGCGGAGGCAAAAATCTTCAGCTGGGACACGGGGCGTTTCTCTCCCGGTGTGAACCTGACGAAATCGATCCACAGACGGTATCTTCCATCACGGGACATTCCATTGATGGTGATGGTCGACCCGTAGGGGCCCACATAGGCCGCCGTATCGTCCACAACGGGCTCCCGGTCATTCATGAGATCCAGGCCCTTCGAAGCGGCCCATTCCTTTATGGTGCGCCCATTGAAGGGCATGCGCCAATCCTTCATGAAAGCATTATAACGACCGGAGCAGGGATTTATCACCAGCAGATAGGGCTTCTCCTGATCGTATGCCGTAAAGGGCGCAAAAATCAGCAGGATTAATATCGGGTATGATAGGCGGCTTTTCCGCCCGTAAGGAAACATCTCTCTCAATCGCGCCATGTGATGATAAAAAGGAGGCGAAAGCCTCCTTTTTAGTTAGTTGCTATTTGATAAGCCTCATAACGGCATCGGGCCTCAGGGACGATATGCTCTCGATGTTCGTCATCCCCGCCCTGGTGAAGATCGAATCCACGTTGGACACAATATTCTTCAGCCGATCCTGGCCGACCAGGTCCGAGGCAGTAATATTATCGAGCTCCACCTGAAGCTTTTTCAGCCTGGTAATATCCTCGCTTATGAGCTTGTTGGCGCTCTCCATCTTCGCGTTCAGCTGCGGCTCCGACAAAGCCTCGCCCACGAAGCTCCGGAGGACCGTGGCCCCCTCGAAGGTTACGTTATTGAGGATGTTCTGCTGCTGCGGCGCGCCTTTCTGCAGATCGGTCCTGAGCTGATCAATGCCCTCACGGACGATCTGGTTCCGCGTAAGTGACGATTGCACCTCGCGGAATTCCGTTTCCATGGCGTCAAGGCGCGTGTTGATCCGGCCCCCTATGGTAACCGAATCGGTCTTGACGTCGCTTCGTTTTTTGTTGGGATTGTTTTCTTCCAGTTCCTTCTGGCTGTTGATCTTTTGGGCTGTCCCAAGGATCCCATCAATGGATACTTTCATTTCACACCTTCCTTTGTGTTGATACAGGCTATCATGAGCCCGGGTAGTTGCCTTTGCTAAATTCTGGCGGTCATTAGATACACACAACTACTCAATTAGAAATTTAAATTAATCTATATGAAATGTCAAGTTTTTTTCAATTAGTTCCTTCAATCTTGTCCATTTTTATGGACACAAGCTTGGAAACGCCGGGTTCTTCCATGGTTACGCCGTATAAAGTCTCGCCTATGCTCATGGTTTTCTTATTATGAGTGACGATTATGAACTGCGACCCCCGGGCAAACTCCTTGAGCATCCTTACAAAGCGGCCTATATTTTGCTCGTCCAAAGGCGCGTCGATCTCGTCAAGGAAACAGAACGGCGAGGGCTTGACCATGTATGTCGCGAAAAGAAGGGCTATGGCGGTCAGGGCCCTCTCTCCCCCGGAGAGGAGGTTGATGTTTTTCAGCTTTTTCCCCGGCGGGCGTATCATGACCTCGATGCCGCTCTCCAGGGGATTGTCCGGCTCGTTCAGCTCGATGGCCGCCTCCCCTCCCTCGAAGAGCTGCCTGAATATATCGGAAAAGTTTTTCTGTATGCTCTTGAAGGTTTCCATGAACATCTCGATGGACGTGCGGTTGATGTCCTCTATGACGGTGAAGATGTCCTCCCGGGCCTTCTCTATGTCTTTCTTCTGCTTGATGTAATACTCGAAGCGCTTCTTCAGATTGCGGTATTCCTCAATGGCGAGGTTGTTGATGGGGCCCAGGTCCTGTATCTGCTTCTTGATATCCTGGCTGCGGGACATCAGGCCTTCCAGCTGCGACTCCATAACGCTCAGGTTTTCTGCATCCTTGATCTTCTTCTCGTACTCGATCCAGAGGTGCTCCTCGATGCTGTTTTTTTTGAAGATGAGCTCCACCTGCGACTTGTCCAGGTTGGTGATCTTCTCCACGATCCGCTGCAGCTCCTCCTCGTCCTTGCGGGCCACGTTCTTCCGATCGTGGATCTTGTTTTCGATCTCCTCGCGCTTGGCCGTGAGCTCCGCGATCTCTTTCAGCAATGATTCGCTCCGCTCGTTGAACTCGACGAGGCGCTGGTCCCATTCCCGTATCTCGTCATTGAGCTCCTTGATCTTCTTCTCCGCCCGGAGTATCTCCTCGCGGTAGTTGTCGATCTGCTTCTTGAAGTCCACGATCTGGGTCGACAGAGACTGGATGTGCTTCTCGATCCAGTCCCGCTCGTTCTCGTTGCGGGAGAGGTCCTTCTCCACCCGGGTGATCATCTGGTTGACGTCCTCCAGCTCCGTCTGCTCGTGCTGGATGTGGGTCTCCAGGGCGGCTATCTCGTTCCGGAACCGCTCGATGCCGTCTATCTTCTCCCGTATCCTCCGGTCAAGGTTCTCCTTTTCTGCGTGGATCCCCGTCTTGTCGAAAAGTATCGACCGGAAGCCGTCCTCGTAGCTCTCGAATTTCAGGATGTCCCGCTTCAGGGAATCCATGTCGACGGCCTCCAGCGCGGCCAGGGCGCTGTCGGCCATGCCGCCCCGGAGATCGGCCGCGGCCTTGCGGAGGGACTCCTCGATAGAGCGTATCCTGTCATGGATGAGGCCCCGCACCTGGACCCGCTCCTGCTCCGATCCCTCCAGCTCGGCCTTGCGTTTTTCAATGGCGTCGACCAGCTTCCGGATGACCTCCTCGAGAAGAGCCTGGAGCTCCTTCAGGTCGGCCTCGGCGCTCTTGATGCCGGCCTTCTTCTCCTCGATGGAGTCCCGCGATGCGTGGATGGAATCAATCTTCCGCTTCCTCGTCGCAAAGAAGGCCGCCAGCTTCTGCTTGTCGTCCTCGATCTTCTTTCCTATCTCGACGCCCGATTGCTCGCTCTTCTGCTTTTCTTCCTGGAGGCGCTCCAGGTTCTTTGTCCGCTCGACGATCTTGTTCTCAATGCCCTTCTTGAGATTCTGTTCCTCCTCGATGAGGCCCCGGTTCTTCTCGGTCTTGACGTCGATGTCCTCGACGCGGATCCGGTAGGCGTGGAGGCGCTTTTCCAGCTCGAAGAGCTGGTGCTGTATGTCGTTCTTGCGCTTTTCGTCCTTCTCGTTGTCGGCCGAGGTGGTGGACACACGGGAGGATATCGCCTCGCGCTCCATGTTGTGCCGCTCGATATCCTCCTGGATCTTCGCCTGCTTCTTCGACAGCTCCTGGTAGCGGATCGTGTTGATCCTGACATCCAGATCGGAGAGCTCGGTCCGGAGGGAGATATATACCTTGGTGGTCTCGGCCTGCTTCGACTTGAAATCCTTCTCGCGCTCGATCTCCTTTATGATATCGTTGATGCGCTCAAGGTTGTCGCTCGTTTCGGTGAGCTTCTTGAGGGACTCCTTCTTCTGGAACTTGTACTTGGAGATGCCCGCCGCCTCCTCGAAGATGTAGCGGCGGTCCTCCGGCCGGGTCGACAGGATCAGGTCCATCTTGCCCTGCTCCATGACGGAGTATGACGCCTTGCCGATACCGGTGTCCATGAAGAGCTTTTCCACGTCCTTGAGGCGCACCGGCGACTTGTTGATGAGGTATTCGGACTCGCCGTCGCGGAAGATGCGGCGGCCCACGGTGACCGAGTCCGAATCGAAATCGAGGACCCGGTTGGAGTTGTCGATGGTGACGAATACCTCGGAGAGGGACAGCTGCTTGCGCTGCTCGGTGCCGGCGAAAATGATGTCTTCCATCTTTTCGCCGCGGATGTTCTTCGCCTGCTTCTCGCCCAGGACCCACTTGATGGCGTCGACGACGTTGGACTTGCCGCACCCGTTGGGGCCGATTATAACGGTAATTCCCGGCTCAAAGGTGACCTGTGTCTTGTCGGCAAAGGACTTGAAGCCGTATAAATCCAGCGATTTCAGGAACATAGATCCATCCAATTAATACGTCAGGGCCGGGTTAAACCCGACCCAAGCAGAAGATTTTTTATTATGACGACATAATGCAAGAAGATTTTAAAATCAATCAAAAAAAATTCATTTCCAATCCGGCAAATAATCCTTGACTCCGCCGGGAATCCGCCAATATCGAAAGTATGGGACCCGCCCAAAAATTGAAAAACGCCATAAGCTGCGGCATCGCGATCATTGCCCTCGCGGGGCTCCCTGTCCTTACGGGATCGGGCTGCGCCAGCGCATCCCCCACCGCCGCCGACAAGAAAGCGAGAACATACAAGCACAGCAGCGTAAAAACCCTTTCCAGCATCGAGGCGACCAGATCGGCGGACCCCATAGACCGGTACGCGGCGTCCATGATCTTTTTCAAGCTGGATAAGGCCTCGGAGGCCCTCTCCATAAGCATCTCGGCCGAATATACGGCCGATGTCACGGGCACGAGAAAGACCAGAAAGACCTATTTCGTCGTGGAAAAGATCATCGACATGTCCGGCCTGAAAAACAGAAAGGACAAATACTTCTATGCGGAAATCGGCAGAAACTTTGATCCGGACTGGAACCGTCAGAAGGAGCTGACCCTGGTCTCCAGCGTATCGGAGCCGTTCAAAAACCTTGACGGCAATTCCCTCTACCGGCTCAGGTACACCACCTTCTCAACGGAAAGCGTCGATTTCACGATAACTATCAACGCGGACTGCGGCGTCACATTCCTGGACGATATCAATTGATCATTTTCCGAGCCTGCGGGCATCAAAATCCGATCTTTTAAAGAGCGAGACCACCTCGACCCCGGTTTGCTCGATGCCCTCGCGCCCCCCTTCCTCACGGTCGATGATGACCGCGGCCTTCACCACCGTGAGCCCCGATTCACGCAGCCGCTCGATTGCTGTAATGGTGGAGCCGCCGGTGGTAATGACATCGTCGATGACAACCACGTTCTTCACCCGGCCGGCGTCGCCTTCGATCCACTTCTGCGTCCCATGCTTCTTGGGCTCCTTGCGCACGATGAGGGGCGATATCGTCCGCCCCCTTTTCCCGGCGGCTATTGCCGTGGATATGGAAATGGGATCGGCGCCGAGGGTGAGGCCGCCGATGCCGTCTATGGCCAGGGGGCCGATTAAGGGCTCAATGGCGTCACACATGACCTCGCCGATGAGGGTCACCCCTTCCGCGTCGAGGGTCGTGGCCTTGCAGTCAAAATAGTAGAAGCTCTGGCGGCCCGATACGAGGGTAAAGGGCGGATCTTCCCGGTAGATAAAGGACTTGGTGAACAGGATGTCGAACAGCTTGTCGCGATTGGAACTCATGGCATGACCTCAGTGAAAAATTAGATGCAGGAGGCGCGGTCACATGACCGCGCTTTCATAAAAGTACATTTCCACATGATACACGGTACCAGATGGAGGCAAGTATTATTTCGACATGACCGGAGATTCCCTGATCCCCTTCCAGAACTGGTTCTTCCCGATCTTGCCGAGGATATAATCCCTGATGAGGAGCTGTATTTCCTGGGGGAAGGCCTCCCAGTATTTCTTGTGCCAATCCTTGGGGAACTGTTTCTTCTCCTCCTCGCTGATCTCCCCCAGGCTGTAGGCGACAAACTGGGTTATCATGGCCAGGAGCATGTCCCGGGGTATCCCCCCCTGTCTTTTCCCGCCGGCGCCCGGCACCCACTGGTTAATGAGCGCCTGGAGCTCCCGCTCTGGGATATCCGGCTTTTCCAGCCGGATCATATCCGCCACCAGGCGCTTCGACATATTGTGCACCGCGTCGCCGTTCATCCCCATCCGCCTTCCTATATCCTCCGCCATATCGCGCGCCATCTGGTTTACGTCGATCTGCCCCATGCCCAGGGTCGATTCCCGCTCCATGCGCTTGCGCAGGGCCTCGCCCACGAGCTCAAGCTCATGGCGGGTGGCGTGCCGCAGAATGTACTCAAGGATCCCGGTTATTTTCTGATCGCTCATTGGCCTTTCCTCCGGTGAAGCCGCCCATTGACGGGCCGGATCATCCCCTGTTCTCGGCTTCGGCCTCACGTTCGAAATCGGCCGGCGGCGTCTCCATCCGCTTCATCGCGTTCAGCAGCTCCTCAAGGTGAGGATAGCAGCGCCTGTATTCCTCCATCATCCGCTCGAAGGGAAGATCATCGAAGGCCCCGAAGTCATGGAGATACTCCATGTGCCTGTTCCCTTCCCTGTCAAAGGGATGGAGGATCGAGTCCTCCCGGCCGTTGAATTCAAGGGGCAGTATGCCGAATTTCTCGCACAGGGACAGGTTGAAGGCCGGCGTCGCCTTCACCCACCGGCCCTCCAGGAAAAATTCGACAAGACCGTGGTACACGAAGAGATCGGTCTTCATCGCCTCACGGAGGCGTTTCGTGATCAGGTGATTGCGGACCGTCGCGAAGCGGAGCCTGCTGGGAACACCGGCGGCCCGGGAAAGAGCGGCGGCGAGAACAGCCTTCTGCACGCAGAATCCGTCGCCCTGGCGCAGGATGAAGCTTGCCCGGTAATTCCCGCGATCAAAGGTCGTGCGGTAGGGATTGTACGGTATCCTGTCGCGGACCCAGTAGTAAATCTTCACCGCCCGGTCAAGGGCGCTGTCGCCGGGCACGACGATTGCCCCGGCCTGTTCGATAATGGCCGGGTTGTCGCTGTCTATAAAATACGTTGGGGTCAGAGCATTTTTTGTATCCATGTCCATTTCACCGATCCGGCTATTATCGAGGGGTCAGAGCAACTATCATACTATTTATACCGTTCCGGCCATAGAGACTTCAACCTCTCCCGGATTGCCTTTTCCCCGCCCTCTTCGCCGGGTTTATAGAACACTTCCCCCTTGATTTCATCAGGGAGGTATGTTTCCTTTACGAAATGACGGTCATAATCATGGGGATACTTGTATCCTTTATGGTATCCGAGCTTTTTCATGAGGTCCGTCGGAGCGTTGCGAATATGAAGGGGTATCTCATAATTTGAATCTTTCGCTGCCGCCATGGCATTATCGATGGCCAGATAGGAAGCGTTGCTTTTCGGGGCGGCGGCCAGGAAGGTGGCGCAATGAGAGAGAACTATCCGTGCTTCGGGCAGACCGATATTCTGCGTTGCCGTCATGGCGGCAACAGCCACCGTAAGGGCATTGGGCGCGGCATTCCCTATGTCCTCGGATGCGAATATGACCATCCGGCGCGCGATAAAGACCGGGTCCTCGCCGACCAGTATCATGCGTGCAAGGTAATATACGGCCGCATCGGGGTCAGAGCCCCTGAGGGACTTGATGAAGGCGGATATGGTATCGTAATGCCTGTCTCCGGCGCGGTCATAATAGAGCATGCTGTTGCGGACAGCTTCCTCCAGATGGTCGCCCGTTATCAGACCATCGGGGGCCAGGGTAAAAGCCGTTTCCAGGATATTAAGCATGCGCCGGGCATCGCCATTGGATATGGCAACGAGCTTTTCCTTGATGTCGTCATCGGCAAACCTCGCATTTCCTTCTTTTAGAATATTGTCATTCTGCAATGCCTGATGAAGGATTTTAAGGAGATTTTTTTCAGATAGGCGAGAAAGCTTCAATACCCGGGTACGGGACAGAAGAGGCGATATTACATTAAACGATGGATTTTCCGTTGTCGCGCCAACAAGAATTATATCGCCGGATTCAACGGAACCCAGCACTGAATCCTGCTGGGCCTTGTTAAAACGATGAATTTCATCCAGGAAGAGAAGTGTCTGGAGGCCTTTCAGCCTGTTTTCTTTACCCTTTTCTATTACTTTCCGCACATCGGCTACACCGGCCGATATGGCGCTTAAAAAATGCGAATCCAGATTGCAGTAGGACGCAATGAGACGCGCCAGGGTAGTTTTTCCCGAGCCGGGATCACCCCATAATATAAGGGAAAAGGCTTTCCCCTTATCTATTATGGTGTTCAATATTTTATGTTCAGATAAAAGATGTTCCTGACCAATGAATTCTTCTATTGTTCGAGGCCGACACCTATCGGCAAGGGGACTGAGAGTATCGGTGATTTCCATATGCTTATAATGTATCAGCCACTGGCATCAATAAACTTTAGACTTGCTGTAAAACTAATAATATTATTTGATGCAGGGGCCGTCCAATAAGCCCCCCTCCGGGGAGTCTTCTGAGACGGCACCCATCGATAATAATAAAGTTATGCAACAGGTCAATTATATATTTTTAAGGATAACCATGGCTGATAAGTAAAGACAAAAAAATCCGGCAAAGCCGGATTTTTTTTCCTTAGATAATAAGATCATTTATGCATCTGTGCTTTCATCACGAGAAAAGTCTTTACCGCCCCTCATGGTGGGAGACTTCTTGACCCTGCTTTGCGAAACATTCATCCTGCGGATCTTTTTCAAACGGCGGCGTTCGGCTTCTTCCTTTTTCCGCTTTTTCTCTTCGCTGGGTTTCTCATAGTACCGACGTCTTTTCAGCTCTTTGAAAATGCCTTCAAAAGCCATTTTTTTCTTCAAATTCTTGAATGCTTTTTCAATATCGCCATTAACGTCGACTTCTAAGGGACTCGTCATCTAAATCACATCCTTTGTTATTAAAATAATACATTTTTCATAATGTGTTGGCACTTTAGTGAAGGATGTATTTTTTGTCAATAATAATTAATCCCGGATGTTTTCACAAAAAAATCACTCCGCCCTCCCCATTTTTTCTCAACATCCCATCATCCATATTCGTATAAATGTGGTTGACCATTGCTTTTTTTGTGGCTATAATTAACTTTATCTCGATAAAAGGAGCCGTACCATGCCAGGCAAAGGAATAATGACACAAAAACTTCGCTTTTTCTGGAATACCATAGTATCGATCTTCAAGAAGATATATCACGGTGCAGAAAATTCCGGCGGAATATTGAGCAAGATAATCAATGCCGCCAAAGTGCTTATCGTCTCCACGAGAAAATTCATCACCGACGACTGCCAGACAAAGGCATCATCCATAACATACACGATTATCCTGTCGCTGGTGCCGGCCCTTACCGTGGGCCTTACCATCTATTCCTTTTATTATGGCGTGGGTGAAAACAAGCAGGAATTATTTGATCGTATATTGCTGTTTCTGAATGAAAACAACATCAAGCTCAATATCGATCCCATCTTCGATACCATCCTGGGGCTCATTGAAAATGCCGGCAAGATCGGCGGGATAAGCGCCGCCGTGATGATCTTTTCCGCGACGGCCATGCTGAGGACCCTTGAAAAGTCGATGAACGATATCTGGAAAATCAAGCAGGGACGGCCGATACTTCTCAAAATCATCTATTACTGGGCCGCTCTGACCCTTGGCCCCATCATGCTTGCAGCCGGCATGACCGTCGCCACCCAGCTTTCCATAATCCTCTCCTCGCCAAATTATAACGCGGCTTACATTACCGATGCCGATCATCTCTGGGTCGCCGGCGATAAATCAACGATACTTTACTCTGACACCGGGAAACAGGAAAAATGGGATTTCAAAAACATAGTCGCAAACAGCGGCAAAATCGATTATGACAACCAGAAAGTATACTATTATGAGCCGAGCGACAAGAGCTTCTCGGAGCAGGAAGGACGCATCGAGCCCCTTGAATTGATGAAATCAAAGTACCGCGGCGTCCAATTCGTCGGTAAAAAAGGATGGATCATCGGCCACAACGGCATACTTCTCATGACATCGGACGGGGGGAACCGGTGGCAGTTAAGGAAATTCGGCGCCTTCAATTTCAATGCGATCCGGATGCTGACCGATACCCGCGGCGTCATGGTCACCGAAAACGGTGCGGTACTGACGACCGCCGACGGCGGGGACACCTGGTCTGTCGAAGAGTGGGAGGAACGGCCGAACCTGGTCTCCATAGCCTTCTTCAAGGACCGGGGAATCATTACCGGCAGCCGGGGCGTCATTATACGGACCGAGGACGGCGGTAAAAAATGGGAGCTGCAGCATATAGCGTCGGCGAAACGGAGGAACCGACCGGTAAATTTACATGATGCCTTTTTCATCAATGAAAACAAGATCATCCTCGTCGGCAACGAGGGGATGATCCTTTTATCAGAAAATGGCGGCAAAACATGGGAATCGAGAAAATACAAGGAGATAAATTACTATGCCGCATGGTTTTTCAACCCGGACGAAGGGGTCGTGGGCGGAGACGATGGAACGGTCATCCGCACAGGCAACGGGGGTGAAAGCTGGGAGGAAACGACGCTTCCCACCATCCGCATAAACTCATTCCATTTCCGGAACGACAAGCTGTGGGCCATCGGCGACGCGGGAACCCTCATGATGTCGAAGGATCTCGGCAAGAAATGGGTCCCGGTAAAAAAAGGAAAAAAATTCGGATACACCATCATCAATTTCCTGGCGCCATTCGCCTTCATCTGGCTCCTGTTCCTGCTGGCCTATATCACGCTCCCCTACACACGGGTTCCCTTCAAGCCCGCGGCGCTGGGAGCGTCCTTTACCGCGGCCGTGTGGGTCATCTTTATACTGCTCTTCATCGTGTACGTGAAGGGATTCGCCACCGGAACCTTCGCGGTATACGGCGCCCTCGCGGCCATTCCGCTCTTCCTGCTGATGGTTTACGCCTCGTCGGTCATCATCCTCTTCGGCGCGGAGGTGGCATACACCCTGATGCATCCCCACACCTACCGAAGCCTTAAAAAGGCCTCCAAAGAAAGGAATGAGCTGTACGTCTATTACGGTCTGGCGCTGATCCACCAGGTGTACCGCACCTTCGAGTCCGGAGGCGGCGCCAGCTCCCTCAAAGAGCTCCGCAAGGCCATGGCCGGGGGGTCGGAGCAAATCGACCGGTATATCAGGCCGTACCTTGACGAGAAGCTCATCATCCAGGACGGCGACGGCAATTACCTGCCCGCCAATAAGTCTGAAAATATCCAGGTAAACAGGGTGATCGACATCATCATGGACATAAGCCTCGACATGCCGGTGACAGCGGGCAAGTCGTCGTTCAAGATATTTCTGGATAAGCTGTTCAGCCAGATATCGGCAAGCAGGAGAAAAGCGGTCGGCGAGATGACGCTGAAAGAGCTGATCGACAAGGATTAATACACGTAATAGCCGAAGATAAAAGGTATTACCAGCACGTCGCCCTTTAATAGATCCTTGGGCACGGGGCCGAAGCCCTTCGAAAGCTTGATCGCGTCGTAGCAGGAGGCGTTGAGGGGCTTGTTCCCCAGGGAATCCAGTATCTGGATATGTATGATATCGCCCTTCCGGTTCAGCACAAAAACGGTTTTCACTTCCTGGCTCGGAATCGCCATGATGCGCGTGTATCCCGGGGCGTATTCGCCGGAAAGCGGATTGTATCCCTGCACCATGGAGTTGGCCATGAGAGGCGGGTACCAGTTCGAGGCGATCCTGTCCTTCATGTCCTTGAAATACTTGAAATCCTTGAACTTGACGGTGTTGAAGCTGAAACGGCCGTCGCTTGAATAGAAAAGGGCATTCTCGCGGGAAACATCGTTCTTATCGGGGATGAGCGTCTCGTCGAAAATGCCGTAATTTCCCGCCTCGCGGCCGGCGCTGTCATTGCGCTCGATCACGGCCGTCATCTCGGAATCATCGGACACCATGATCCTGTCCCTGCCGGCATGGGCGGCGGCTGACTTATTATCTCCCTTACCCTTGCCCTGGCTCCCCTTGAGCACGCGGAAGTCGAGCGAATTATTGAGCCACCGTTTGCCCGCTTTCCTCGTGACATATCCTTTCGCGCTGGAATCCCTGTCCGATAAGAGCGTTTCCGGCGTCACGACCCGCCTGTCATCCTGGTTGATATTGACAATGATGTCCCTTCCGATCCCCTCGTCGCCGAAAATGTCCTTTAACATTTTCTGGGAGCCCCATAGATCGCCGATCTGGGGCAGGATGATCGTCACCATAACGATCAGATGGATGAAAAAGGACATGATCAGGGTGAGGGATATCTGGAGTTCTCCCTGTCGGTTCATGGCTGCGTCCGTTCCGGTGATGTCATGTCATAGACGGTCCGCATAAGCGCGCTGAATTCCTCCGACACCTCGACATTTCTCCTCGCCATGGCCCTGCGGCAGACCGCCATGAAATCATCGAAGAGGAGCGGTCTCCCGGTTTCCCCGTCGATATACCAGGAAAAGGACGGGATATGGCATGGCGTCAGCTTCCCCGCGTGGACAAGCATGGCCCCGGGGCCGATGCTCGAGCCGGTGTTTATGAGCGTGCCGATGCTGGTCTTTACGAAATCCCCCATGAAGCATCCGATCTTTGTCCTGCCCGTTTTTCTGCGCGAGGCGGAGGTGTACACTTTGACATTGGTGTAATTGTTCTTCAAATCGCTGTTCGTCGTCAGGGCTCCCATATTGATCCACTCGCCGATGTAGGAATGGCCGATGAACCCGTCATGGTACTTGTTGCTGTAGCCGTGAAATATCGATTGCTCGATCTCCCCGCCTATCCGGCAGAACGGGCCGATGGACGATCCGCTCCTGATCTTGGCGCCGTAGATGACGCATTCACGGCCGATCATGCAGGGCCCCTCGATCCTGGAAAAGGAATTGATCCTGGCGCCGGCCCCGATAAAGACCGGCCCCTCCGAAGCTTCGATGAACACAAAGGGTTCGAAGGCCGCCTCCTCTTCAATATATACCTGAGTGGCGTCGCCGGAAATTGTTACATCTTTTCGCAAATAGCCGTTGCCGGCAAAACCGGCCAGGGCGTAATCATTCCCGAGGGCCCACGGATTCGAGTCCATCAGGTCCCAGATGTATTCCGCCTTTCGACCCTTTCCCGTTCCCGCGGGATAACCGTCATATTCAATCACGGAAAGTCCGGGGTTCGCCAGCATGGCCGGTATCGAATCCTCCGGTTTCCGCATACTCTCCGCGCCGATCCGCGCCGCCACCGGCACCGGGCCCATCATCACGACGCTGTTTACCTCAAGGGCAAAGTCTGAAGCAGATGGATAGGCAACGGCATTCAGGAAAAAGCATTCACCGTTCCCGTCGAACACGGAATAGTCGTTTATCGAGAGGTGAGGATATCGTTCCCTGAAAAAAGGGGCAAGGTATTCCCTGGTAAAGAAATAAAGACCGGCATTGGAAAGCTTCGGGTCCTTCCGGATAAACAGCTCAAGGCGTTCACGAAACGAGTACAGTCCCGACCGCAGTTCCCAGAGCGGTTTTGTAAGCGAAAGGGGATAGAAATTATCATGGAGGCCGTCTTCAAATACGATGATGTTCATTTTTTTTCCGGATAATCGACCCCGGGGAGGTCCGCGGACCTCCCCGGGGGGGCTATGCTACTTATTGGCTTCTTCTTCAAGGAGCTTTTTCCGCGCAGCGATGACGTTGTCCGCCTCGCGTCCGGAAATGGGATCGTAGTGGGAGAACTTCATTTCGAAAGTGGCCTTGCCGCTGGTCATGCCGCGCAGGTCGATGGTATAGCGGAGCATCTCGGCCAGGGGGATCTGCGCCCGGATCACCGACACGCTTCCGCCGGTCTCGTCGGCGCTCTCCATGCCCTGGACCTTCCCGCGGCGGCTGGTGACGTCGCTCAGGATGTCGCCCATGAACTGCTTATCCACGAAGATATGGACATCCATGACCGGCTCCAGGAGCTGCGGGCCCGCCTTCTCCATCCCCAGCTTGAAGGCCGTGCGCGAGGCGATCTTGAAGGAAAGCTCGGAGGAGTCCACATCGTGGTACTTTCCGTCGTAGAGCTCCACCTCGACGTCGACGACCGGGAACTTGCCGAGAACGCCTTCATCGAGGGCCTCGACGATGCCCTTTTCGACGCCGGGAATATACTGTTTCGGTATGGATCCGCCGAAGATGGTTTCCTTGAATTCGAACCCGGAGCCGCGGGGCTTCGGTGACATGCGGATATATACCTCGCCGAACTGGCCGTGGCCGCCGGACTGCTTCTTGTGGCGGTAATTGGATTCGGCCTTCTTGGTTATGGTCTCGCGGTAGGGAACGCGGGGCTCCCTGGTCCTCACTTCAATCTTATTCTTTTCTTTGAGAGCATTGAGCACGATCCCCAGCTGGATCTCGCCCATGCCGGAAAGGACCGACTCTGCCGTTTCGGCGCTGTAGGTATATGTCAGGGTCGGATTTTCCTCCGTGACCTTGGTGAAGAACTGTCCCACCTTGTCGACCTCGGCCTTGTTCACGACCTCGATGGCATAGGAGAATACCGGGTTCGGGAGCTTGATGATGTGAAGCACCACCGGCTTCTTCGAGTCGCAGAGCGTATCACAGGTGGCCGTCTTGTCGAGTTTCACCACCACGCCGATGTCGCCGGCGTTGATCTTGGGCATATCTTCCTGCTTGCTCCCAATCATGGTGTAGACCTTGGATATCCGCTCACGGTGTTTCTTGCTCGCGTTGTATACCTCGACATCGGGCAGCATGCTGCCGGATATGACCTTCAGGTAGTTGAACCGGCCCGCGTACTGGTCAATGTAGGTCTTCCAGACAACGGCCGCCAGGGCGCCGCCGTCGCCGGATTGCACTTTTATTTCCTTTGAGGCGTCATCGGCGTCATGGCCTGTATACTCCTTGCCCATCATCGGCGCCGGCGCGAATTCTTTTATCACGCTGAGGAGGTTCTTCACGCCGATTGCCGACTGTGATGAGCCGCAAACCACCGGGAAGAGCTTCGCGTTGGCCAGCTGGGCCTGGAGCCCCTTCTTGATCTCGTCGTCGGTGAGGGCCTCCCCCTCCAGGAATTTCTCTATCAGGGCGTCGTCGCCTTCGGCCGCCACCTCGACCAGCTTGTTCCGCTCCGCCTCGGCCTTCGCCTTCGCGTCGGCCGGCACGTCCGCGATTGCAACGTCCTTGCCGCCGCCCTTCGGCGTCTGGAGCTTCATCTGGTACAGGTCGATGACGCCGGCGAGCTTGTCGGCTTCCCCGCTGGGGATGCACAGCGGCGCAATGTTCGCCTTCAGGCCGGTCTTGAGGTTTTCCATGACCTTGTCGAAGCTGGCCCGCTCCTTGTCCATCTTGTTCACGAAGATGATCCGCGGGATATTGTTCTCGGACAGGTACCGCCATGCCTTTTCAGTCTCGATCTGGACGCCGTCAACCGAATCGACCACCAGGATTACCGTTTCGGCGACCTGAACCGCCGCCCGCGCCTCGCCGATGAAATCCGCCGTTCCCGGCGTATCTATGAAGTTTATCTTGACCCCGTCATGCTCGACGAACCCGAGGGCGCTCCGTATGGACATCATTTTTTTCTTTTCATCATCGTCATAATCGGATGTGAGGGTGCCCTGGTTGGGGTTTCCGATCTTGTCGATTTTCCCCCCCGCCAGAAGCATTGCGTCAAAGAGAGTGGATTTACCGGTTCCTCCGTGGCCTACGATGGCGACATTCCGTATTTGATCAGCTTTGTATTCCTTAAGCATTCAGGGACCTCCCAAGAACTGTATCACATGAGACTGTGCCGGAGCCTGCGGAACCGCGCACAGGCAGCATATTTTCTAAGAATAACTCCATGGAAGGAGTTTTTCAGGGAAACTTTTAAGGGAAAGTAATAATGAAGCAATTTTTTGTAAAGAACTTTATTTTCCGGCCACCCCATGAGTTGTCACTCATGCATCATTATAATTTCATAAAAAAGAATGGACATATAGTCCAAGACTTGCGTAAGGTGTTGCGCTGTATATATAAGATATCTATTAATAAAGCAAAATACATTTTTAAACAAGGAACGGCCACAGCAATGGAATCAAAAATCGAAGTAAAAAAAGTAACCGATAAAAAAATGATGCTGGAATTCATCAAGGTGCCATGGACGGCCCATATCTATGATAGGGACCCGGCCTGGGTGCCTCCCGTCATCGCAGACCGCGTGAAATTCTTCGATCCCGAGCACGGTTACTTTTTCGAACATGGCGAGGCCGAGTTCTTTATCGCCTATAAAAACGGAAAGCCCGCGGGGAGGATAACCGCCCACACGGACAAGCGCTATGAGGAAAAATACAGCAAGGACACCGGCTTCTTCGGCTTCTATGAATGCATCGACGACCTGGCAGTATCAAAAGCCCTTTTCGATACGGCCCGGGAGGCCCTCCGCGCGAAGGGGAAGAAAAAGATGAACGGCCCCCAGAGCTTCACCATTTACGACGAGGTCGGCTTTGACTGCATCAATAACGGGAGGATGCCGGTCATCGGCATGTTCCATTACGCGCACTGGTATGAAAAACACGCCCTGGCCTACGGGCTGGAAAAATATGAAGACTGGTTCTGCTTCATGGTCAAGGAGGACGGCCTCAACTGGGAGCCGATGTTCAAAATCCGCGAACAGCTCCAGAAGCAGTCCGACATCAGGTTTTACACCACATCTAAGAAGGAGATACCCAAAAGGGCCGACGACATTAAGAACATCTTCAACGCTGCATGGGAAGGCAACTCCGGCCACCTTCCCTTCACGGACAAGCAGTTTGCCCATCTCTTTGACGATCTGAAGCTAATTGTCATTCCGGACCTTGCCATATTCGCGGAAAAGGACGGAAAGACCATCGGGTTCATCCTTTCCATACCGGACGCGAATCCCGGATTTGCCGAGCTTGACGGCAGGCTCTTTCCCTGGAGGATAGTCAAGCTCCTCTGGAAAGTGAAACGCACCAAGACGCTCAGAACGATCCTCCTGGGGGTTCTGCCCGAGTACCGGGGCCAGAATATAGACCAGATCCTTATCCTTATGACCATAGAAATAGGGATAGGCCTCGGATACAATCAATCGGACTGTTCCCTGATCGTGGAAACCAACAAGAAGATGATCGGCGCCCTGAAGTATGTCAACGCCGACCGCTACAAGGGCTATCGCATATTCCAGATCAATATCTGATCAGACGGTACTACAAAGAAGGGGCAGAGCAGCCACTCACCGATAACTATCGGCGTCTCAGGCGGTGCCAGAGCATCCGCCCACCGATAACTATCGGCTCCTCCGTCATTTTTCGCCAAAGAGCCTTTCCCTGTTTAGCGTCACATAATTCATGGTAGACGCAGCCATGGCCGACCGTTCCCGCTCATCGGCGAAGCGCCTGAGATCGTTGGCCGTCTCGATTCTTTCAAGCTGCGGCAGGATGGAAAGCTCCATGAGGGTATCCTCTATTTTTCCAATGGTCTCCGCAAGGACCCTGCCGGTGCCCCACGAAATGTCCCGGAAAAAGTCCGGCCGCACCGACCTGTCATGGAATCCGGCCAGGTAATATCCGCCGTCATTGGCCGGTCCGATGACGGCCTCATGGTTTCCCAGCTCGCTGAAGGCCTGCCTGATTCGGACCGCGGAAATCCCGGGACAATCAACGCCGATCAGGACCGCGCGGGAAAATCCGCGGGAAAACACGTCTGCAAAGGCATGGTAGAGGCGCTCCCCCGGATCGTGGCCGCGCTGCACCAGCCTGAGGGTTCCGCCGAAAATCCCCGGCGGCCCTTTGCCGGTTGACCCGGTACCGACTATGATGGTTTCAGCTTCCACCGCCCGGAGCGTGCCGAGTATATCCCTGATAAAGCAGATAGTAAGATCATAGGCCGCGTCATCGCCAAGCTCCGCCGAAAGGGGCGTTTTCATTTTGCCCCTCTCCGGGTAGCGGAGAAATAAAATAACGGCATCCTTCTTCATGGCCCGGTACTGCTGATAAAATATACACCATACCCATTGTAAAATATAGTAAAATATGAATAAATATCCAATTGCTATAGAAATTTAATTGAATAATTGATAAATTATCTAACAGATGCATACGTGCATGGAATTTTCAACGGCCTTGCGAGTGATATTCAATCTCATGAGAGACGCAATTGGATGATAAATCCCACATCGTGATCCTGACTATAGAAGACGAGGACATTCTCAGAAGCAACATCGTAACCTATCTTGAAGACAGCGGCTACAGCGTCATTGAGGCGGCCGATGGGCAGAGGGGGCTCGACTTGTTCAGCCAGCGCAATCCGGGCCTGGTACTGCTTGACCTGCGCATGCCGGGAATAGGCGGGCTGGAGGTGCTGGCGCAAATTCGGAAAAAATCGCCCAACACGCCGGTCATCATCGTATCCGGAACCGGCAATATCATAGACGCCATCGAAGCAATCCACCTGGGAGCCTCGGATTTCATCACCAAGCCGATCCTGGAGATGCAGGTCCTTGAATACGCCATCACCAAGGCCATGGAGCGAACGCGCCTGCTTGAGGAAAACGAGCGCTACCGCCTCCACCTGGAGGATGAGATACGAAAAAGGACATCCGCCCTTGAAAAGACCACCGCCGAGCTCCAGGAGCTCAACAGGATCCTCACGATCGAGATAAAAGAGAGGATCCTCGTCGAGGAGGCCTTGACGAAATCCGTATCCAGCCTCGAGCGATCCATCGAGGGCACCATCAGCACCCTTTCGTCCATCGCGGAAATACGCGACCCCTTTACCGGCGGCCACCAGCAGCGGGTGGCCAGGCTCTCCCGGGCCATCGCGCAGGAGCTGAAGCTGTCGGAAGACGAGATCAAGGGAGTGTATGTGTCGGCCATGCTTCACGATATCGGAAAGATATCGATACCGGGAGAAATACTGGTCAAGACCGGCGACCTCAATCCCATAGAATACAAATACATCATGCAGCACTGCCAGGCCGGCTACGATGTCCTGAAAATGATAGAGTTCCCGTGGCCCGTCGCGCAGATCGTGCTCCAGCACCATGAGAATCTCGATGGATCGGGCTACCCCCAGGGCCTGACCGGCGACGGCATACTTCTCTACGCCAAGATAATTCGCGTGGCCGATGTCGTCGAATCAATGGTTTCGCACCGTCCCTACCGGAAAGCCCTCGGCAAAGAGCCGGCCATCCGGGAGATAACGGACAAAGCGAAAACACACTATGACCCCCGCGTGGTGCAGGCCTGCGTGGACCTTTTTCAAAAGAAAAATTTTTCCTTTGAGGACGCGTCGAGTGTACACGCTGCCGATGCGGTCAAGACCAACTGAACGAGACGGTGAAGGTATTGGAAACGACCATTCTTATCGTGGACGACGAGGAACACCTCCAGGAAAACCTTGTGGCATACCTGGAGGACGAGGGCTATATCGTGGACACCGCATCGAGCGGAGAGGCAGGCATCGCGCAGGTCAACAGGCGGAAATTCGATATCGGCATCATCGATATGCGCCTGCCCGGCATGGACGGCAACGCCTTCATATTGAGGGCACACCGGATACAGCCGTCGATGAAGTTCCTCATCCATACCGGCTCCATGACCTACGTCCTTCCACAGTCATTGATGGACATCGGCATCCGCACGGAGCAGGTCTTCCAGAAGCCCGTCATCGACATGGAGGCCATGATACGCGCCATACGCGAATTAGTCGGGGAGAATTGACCGTATAACGCACCCGGTCTCCCTGCGGAATTCCGGGTCGCCCATCCTATACGCGCCCTTTCAGGTATTTCTCGATCCGGTCAAGGCCTTCCTTGATGTTCTCCAGTGAATTGGCGTAGGAAAACCTGAGAAAGCCCTCTCCACCGGAGCCGAAATCGATGCCCGGGGTGACACCCACCCTGACGGTGTCAAGGATCCTGAAAGCCTCATGGTACGAGTCTGTGCAGAAGTGGCTTGCGTCGGCGAAGACGTAAAACGCTCCGGTGGGCTCCACGTGGAGCCGGAAGCCCAGCTCCTTGAGGCGGCGGATCATGTACACGCGCCGCTCGTTGTAGGTCGATTTCATCCGCTCGATGTCAGGACCGCTGTGCCGGAGCGCGGCGATGCCCGCGATCTGAACGAAGCTGTTGGCCGATATGGCGAAGTTCTGGTGGAGCCGCTCCATGACGCGGGAAAATTCTTTCGGGAAGATCAGATACCCGAGGCGCCACCCGGTCATTGCGTAGAGCTTGGAAAAGCCGTTTATGACAAAGGCCCTGTCCGTGTATTCCAGGATCGAATGGGCTCTCCCCTCGTACACCAGGCCGTGGTAAATCTCGTCGGAGAGGATGAACTGGTTCCCGAACCCGGCGATCTCCTCCATGTTTTTCTCGGTCATGACGATCCCGGTGGGATTGGACGGCGAATTGATCATGATGGCCTTGGTCTTCCCGGTCATGACCGAGCGGATCTGCTCCGGCCGGTACTGGAACCCGTCATCCGGATGGGTGCGCACCTCCACAACCCTGCCGCCCACGGCTTCGATGAAATTGGGATAGCAGGCATAGTGCGGGTTCGACACGATCACCTCTTCGTCCGGCTCGAGGATGGACAGCATCATGAGGAGCATCGCCGGCGAGGTGCCGGAGGTCACCAGGACCTGGTCCGGCGAAAAGGAGACGCCGTATTCCCGGTGATAATAATCGCAGATCTCCTGCCGCAGCTCGAGGATGCCCATGGCATGGGTGTAGTGGGTTTTCCCTGACCTGATCGCCTCGATGGCCGCCTCGCGGACGACTTCCGGGGTCTTGAAATCGGGCTCGCCCACTTCCAGGTGAATGATGTCCTTGCCGTCGTGCTCCAGCTCCTCCGCCCGGGCCATCACGTCCATGACCATGAAGGGCTTCACGCCAAGCACCTTGTGGGAGATCATCTTCTTGTTATTCTCGGAATTACCATTTGTACCATGTTTTTCCATAGTGCCGCAATCCATGTTGATGAAGCCCGGTTTTTTATCCTCGCCCGCTATGCAAAGGCCCTCCTTCGGCGAACGGAGGGCCTTATCATGTGCCCCATAACAATAAAAACAAATGATTGTGTCAAGGCGAAATTGACGAAATAGACCCGGGATCCCGGCTGAGCTCTTTAAAAAAATAGCTTGATAAACCATGTAAATTATTACATGCTTGCCAGCGTGGTGGTCCCATTGAGCCATCGGCCCGAACAAAACGTATTTCATAGCCTGCTCAACATAATAATTACCGGAATGCGACAATGAACAAAAAAATTATCATAGCCACAACTGTCTTCGTCATAGCATACGCGTTGATCACCTTCTCATCCGGCTTCTATGCCGACCTTGAATGGTTCAGGGTATATAACGGTCTCAAGATATTCTGGGTCCTCTTTTTCACGAAATTCAACGTCCACTTCCTCTTCGCCCTCATATTCATCGGCATTTTTTCATTCAACTTTCTCCTGATACGGCTTCTCGGCGGAAAGGGACGCATATTCACGAACAACATCCTCAACCGCCTCCAGCTGCCGGTCCTCGGATCGCCGAAGAGGGCCCTCTTCATACTCCTGGCGGTCAGCGTTGTCGTCGCCGGATTCATGATGGGCGGCGCTGCGTCGTCCTTCTGGAAGGAATACCTGATGTTCATGAACGCGGTCCCCTTCACGGGATTCCCCAGCGACCCGATCTTCGGCATGGACCTGGGATTCTACGTGTTCAGGCTCCCGTTCCTCCAGTTCCTTTACGGCTGGCTCATGTCGGCCCTGGTCATAACGGCGCTTTTTTCCATCGTATTCCATGTTGTCAACGGCGGCATAATTTTCAACAACGCGAAGCTCGAACTATCCCTCTTCGCCCGGGCTCACATCTCGACGCTCCTGGCGATGATCGTTTTCCTCTTCGGCCTCGGGTACAAGCTGGACGCCTACGGGCTCCTCTTCTCCAAGATCGGCAAGTTCTACGGCGCGGGGTACACGGCCGTGCACGCGAACCTCCTCGCCTACAACGTCGCCATGGCCATAGCGTTCATTGCATCGGCCCTCTTCCTGTTCAACATCTTCAAGCGGAGCTTCAAGCTCCCCCTCATCCTTCTCGCGGCGATCGTGCCGGTCTTCTTCATCCTGGGCAAGGTCTTCCCCGGGATCCAGCAGCGGTTCATCGTGGAGCCGAACGAATTTGAGAAGGAAAAGGCCTACATCGAGTACAACATCAAGTACACGCGTATCGCCTACGACATCGAGAAGGTGCGCGAAACGCCCTTCGCCAACAAGCAGAACCTCACCTACCAGGACATCGCCAGGAACCGGAACACCCTGGAGAACGTGAGGCTGTGGGACTGGCGTCCCCTGAAACAGACCTACAAGCAGATGCAGGAGCTCAAGCCCTACTACTTTTTTAACGATGTCGACGTCGACCGCTACATGATCAAGAACCGGAAGAGCGCAGTGAACGTGTCCGCGCGGGAGCTCTCGATCGACCGCCTCGGCAAAAACAGCCAGACCTGGCAGAACCAGCGGCTCCTCTACACCCACGGCTACGGCGTCGTCCTGTCCCGGGTGGACAAGATCACCTCTGAAGGCCAGCCGGAGATGCTCATCTACGATATCCCGCCCAAGTTCGACGTCGATATCCCCATTGACCGGCCTGAAATCTATTTCGGCGAGCATAACAATTCCTATATTATCACGAACACTTCCATGATGGAATTCGACTACCCATACGGAGACGTGAACAAGTTCACGGTCTACAAGGGCTCCGGGGGCGTCCGGCTCGACTCAGTCTTCAAGCGCATGCTCTACGCCGCGGCTTTCAAGGACATCAACATCCTCATCTCCGGGACCATTGACGGCAACAGCCGCATCCATTACCGCCGGAACATCGTCGAGATGGCGCGGGAATTCACCCCGTTCCTCGACTTTGACACCGATCCGTACCTGGTCATATCCGACAAAAAGCTCTACTGGATCATCGACGCCTATACCACGTCCGACCAGTTCCCCTACTCCACCCCGATCTCGATCGGTAATAGAAAGATCAACTACCTGCGCAACAGCGTCAAGATCGTCATCGACGCCTACAACGGCTCCATGGACTATTACGTGTCCGATGAAAAGGACCCGATCATCAAGGTATACCAGAACATATTCCCGGGCATCTTCAAAAAGATGTCGGCAATGCCCGCGGACCTGAAAAACCACCTCCGCTACCCGGAAAGCTATTTCACCGTTCAGTCGCGCACGCTCCTGCGCTATCACATGACCGATCCCCATGTATTCTACAACAACGAGGACGCCTGGCATATCGCCCGCCAGGTCTTCGAGAGCAAGGAGGAGCCTGTCCACAGCTATTACCTCGTGACCAGGCTCCCCGACGAGAAGCGGGACGAGTTCATCCTCATCATGCCCTTTACACCCTACAAGAAGGACAACATGATCGCCTTCCTCACGGTCAAGTGCGACATGCCCGATTACGGCGAGCTGAAGCTCTACATGCTCCCCAAGGATAAGCTTTCCTACGGGCCCCTCCAGGTGGAGGCGCGCATTAACCAGAACCCGGAAATATCCAAGCAGCTCACCCTCTGGAGCCAGAAAGGGTCCAGCATCATCAGGGGGAACATGCTGGCGATCCCCATCGAGGAATCGATCCTCTTCATCGAGCCGCTCTACCTGAAGGCGGAATCGAGCGAAATGCCGGAGCTCAAGCGGGTCATCGTGGCCTTCTCGGACAAGATCGTCATGGAGAAGGACCTGCCCAGCGCGCTGGAGCGGCTCTTCTCCGGAACGACCTTCATCGACACCGGCCTTACGGAGGGCTCCCTGGAGACGAGGCTGCGCGACCTGGCCGTGCGGGCCATGAACCACTACAACCAGGCCGAAGCCAGCATGCGGGAAGGAAACTGGGCCAGGTACGGAGAGCATATCAACATGCTCAAGGAAATACTGGAGAGGATGAACAGCCTGCGTTAAGCCTTCTGATAGCCCGGGGTTTAAACCCCGGGCTATCAGAAGGCTAATTGAAAGAGGGATTATTGAGGCATGAACCTCCAACGCTCGAGCGGGGCGCTGCTCCATATCACCAGCCTGCCGGGGAAATACGGCATCGGCACCCTCGGTCCTGAAGCCACGGCCTTCGCGGAGCGCCTCAGGGACGCGGGCATGCGATACTGGCAGATCCTGCCCATCGGCCCGGTTGACGCGAAGCTCGACTACTCTCCCTACGCGTCGATCTCCGCCTTCGCCGGCAACTGGCACTTCATCAGCCTGGAAAAACTTTCCGCAGAAAAGTGGTTCTCCGCCGCGCCGGGTCCCTTTCCCCTGCCGGAAGGCCACGCGGTCCCCTTTGAAGAGGCGGTCGCCTTCAAGCTCCCCCTTCTGGCAAAGGCCTGCGACGATTTTTTCGCCGGGGCATCGGGGGAAGAGATCCGCTCCTACGAAAAATTCCTCGAATCGGAGGGATACTGGCTGGATGACTATGCCCTCTTTTCCGCGGTCGCCGAGGAAACGGAAACCACGGACTGGCTGGAGTGGGATAACGATTTATCGATGCGCAAACCGGAGGCCCTCCGGCGCTGGAGAGATCTGCTGAAGGACCGGATCCGCTACCACAGCTTCATCCAGTTCTTATTCTTCAAACAGTGGGCGGATTTCCGGGAAAGCTGCCGTGACCTTGGCATCGAGATTATCGGCGACATACCTATCTATATAACCATGGAAAGCGCGGACGCGTGGTCCAACGCCGAAATCCTTCAGCTGGACGAAAATACGCGCCTGCCCCTCACCGTGGCCGGCGTTCCTCCCGATTATTTCAGCAATACGGGCCAGCGCTGGGGGAACCCCCTGTACCGCTGGCACCAGGGGAAGGCCCTGTGCGCTGAGACATTCAGCTGGTGGGCGCGCCGCATCCGCCATTTAATGAAGCTCGCGGACATCATCCGCATCGACCATTTCCGGGGATTTGAATCCTACTGGTCCATTCCCGCGGACGAAACGACCGCCGTCAACGGAAAGTGGGTCAAGGGCCCGGGCATCCAGTTCTTTAAAAAGCTCCACCAGGAGTTGGGGCATCTCCACCTCATAGCGGAAGACCTGGGAGTGATAACGCCGGAAGTCGAGAAGCTCCGGGACGACCTGGACCTGCCGGGCATGCGAATATTGCAGTTCGCCTTCGACTTCAACAATAAGAACTACTACCTGCCCCATAACATCGACAATCCAAACTGCATCCTCTATACCGGGACCCACGACAACAACACCACCAACGGCTGGTTCTACGGCACCGAGATCGACGAGAACGCCCGCCGCTACATCATGGAATACCTGGGCCTCGAGGACTGGTCCGATTTCCACTGGAAGCTGATCCGCCAGGCCTACCGCACCGTGGCCGACATGGTTATCATCCCGGTCCAGGACATCCTCGGCTTCGGTCCGGAATTCCGCATGAACCGGCCCGGCACCGCCGAAGGGAACTGGCGCTTCAAGCTCATGGAAGGGAGCATGACCCATGACATGACCCAACGGCTCAGGAGGATGGCACAGATCTACCGCAGGCTGCCGGAAGACACCGGGGAGGATGAATAATGGAAGCGGATAAGAAACCGGTCATCATCAGGCTCATCATAAGCATACTCATTCCCCAGGCAACAGGCGCTATCGGCGGTTTCCTCACCGCCCCCGCCATTGGGTCATGGTACGCCGCCCTGAACAAGCCGTCTTTCAATCCTCCAGACTGGATCTTCGGGCCGGTGTGGACCGCCTTATACCTGATGATGGGGATAGCCCTCTTCCTGGTATGGAAAAACGGCCTGTCACGGAGAGAGGCAAAGCTTGCGGTTACGGCCTTCGGCGTCCAGCTTGCCCTCAATCTCGCCTGGTCATACCTCTTTTTCTACTTGCACAGTCCTTTCGGCGCCTTCGTCGAAATCATAGCCCTCTGGCTTGCCATCGCCGCGACCCTGGCTTTCTTCATGAGGATATCGCGGGCCGCTGGCCTCCTACTGGTGCCCTATATCCTCTGGGTAAGCTTCGCGGCAGTGCTCAATTTCTTCCTCTGGCGATTGAACATCTGACCGGCCGGCCTCAGGCCTTCACCAGCACCTCCGCGTTCTGGAGCATGGCTGTCAGGTCACGGGCCTGCTTCGACAGGGAATCGCTCACCGAGGAGGTCTTTTCCACCAGGACCGAGTTCTCCTGCACGACCTTGTCCATCTGGGTGAGGGAAACCCGTATCTCCTCGATGCTGTGCTGCTGCTCGTCGCTCTGGCGGTTGATGTCCTTGATGACCGTATCCACATCGCGGATCGACGTGCATATCTTGTTGAGGGCCCCGCCGCTCTTCCCGACCAGCTCGGTGCCCTCGTGGATGCGCGACAGGGACTGGTCGATGAGGCCGCTGATCTCCTTCGCGGCGTCACCGGCCCGCTTCGCCAGGTTCCGCACCTCCCCCGCCACCACGGCGAAGCCCCTGCCGGCCTTGCCGGCCCGGGCGGCCTCGATGGCGGCATTGAGGGCCAGGATATTGGTCTGGAAGGCGATCTCGTTGATGACCGCCGTTATCTGGGATATCTTTTCCCCGGACTTGTCTATGTCCTTGATGAAATCAACGGCTTCAACAATCATCTTTACCCCTTCCTCGGCAACCCGCGTCGACTCGGCGGCAAGACGCGACGCCTGGCCGGTATTCTCCGTGTTCCTTCTGATGGTAGCCACGGTTTCCTCGATGGTGGCGGTGACCTCTTCGAAGGCCGAGGCGTGCTCCGTGGTCCTCTGGGACAGGTGACGGTTTTCATCGTTCAGGCCGTCGGAAAGAGCGGCAAGGTTCCGCGACAGGTCAAGGCCCGAGTTGAGGAGGTTCTTCATGACAGTGTGCTCCTCTTCGGTCTTCATGCTCGCTTCCAGCCGCCTGATGGTATCCTCCACCATTTTCATCAGTATGAACGAGGCGATGGCGATTATAATCATGCTCTCGGCAAAGCTGACGATGGTTCCCTTCACATCAACCGGTGTCAGCGCGGAAGCGTTCAATCCGGCCGCCACGGCTACGGCCATGGAAACAAACATGGTCATTATCATCGCCCAGCGGGATGAGAAGAGAGCGGTTATGATCATGAAAATATAGAGCATGTGGAGGCGGTTGGAGAACTCCAGGGCGCTTTTGTAATCAGTGAGGACGATCTGTAGCCCCATGGCGGCAAGGGAGCCGAATATGGCAAGGTTTGCGCCGATGGAATACTTGCCGGAGCGAACCAGGAAATAGGCGACAACGATCATCAAAAAAATCGAAGCCCTCATGGCGTTTCGACCGGTCAGCAGGGATTCGCTCATGGCAATATTGAGAGAGACGGACAAGATAACCACAAGAACCGACAGGATTCCAATCATGTACAGGAAAATCTTGACCTTCTGCTGCGTCATGTAGGATTCTTCTTTATATTTATCCAATGCATCTGATAACAGGCGACTATACATGATACCTCCTCCACAAAACAAAGTGTTTGGGGCCAGAATAGTAAGATATAAAGATCGAAAAAGTGGATGACTGATTTTAAAATATCGTTTATATCCGTCCAGTCAAGAATTTATTCCCGGGTTTGTACTTGTTAGTCTTACACCGCCAAGATTTTTTTTGAAAATTATCTTACCCTGACACCTGTTAACCGATAACTATCGGCAAACTCCCCTAAAGCATCATGGATTTCATTATGGGAAAAATCACAAAAATCAGTTAGTAGGATCCAGATATAATTATAGACAGACAATATGTCGGTTACAGGATTGGACATAAACCTAGACATGGAGGCGTCACATGTCCAATAAGATGAGTAGAGATACCTTAGGAGATATTTCCCGAAGAGCAGCGGCAAAATTCAATGATAAAACAGCCATAGTTTTTAGAGACAAAAACTTTTCATTTGCCGACCTTGAGCGAAAGGCATGCTCCTTTGCCAATCTGATGATCCGACTGGGTGTCAAAAAGGGTGACAAGGTAGCCATAAATTCTTACAATTCCCATCACTATCCCATAAGCCTCCTGGGACTCGCAAAAATAGGCGCAATCCAGGTGCCGATCAATTTCATGCTCAACGCCGAAGAGATCGATTACGTGGTCACCCATTCCGGGGCTAACATATTCCTCGTGGAAGACTCCCTGCTTCCCGTGATCCAGTCAAAGAACAATCTCTTCAAAAACATAAAGTCATGGGGGCTGATACCCCTGGCGGGTTCCGATATCCCCTCGGGCTTCTTTGACCTTGACTATGAAATGTCCGCCGTGCCGGCGGACGATCCCGATGTCGCGGTTGAAGCCGAGGATATCGTCCAGATCCCCTACACCAGCGGCACCGAATCCAGGCCCAAGGGCGCCATGCTGTCCCACCGGGCCCTCATGACCCAGTACTTCAGCTGCATGATAGACGGCCAGTACGAGGCGCAGGACGTGAGCCTCCACGGCCTCCCCCTGTTTCACTGCGCCCAGCTCCACTGCTTCCTCATGCCCTTTCTCTATACCGGGGCCGAGAATATAATTCTGCACAAGGCGGATCCGCTGGAGATGATGCGGTGCATCGAGAAATACAAGGTCACCCACATGTTTGCGCCCCCCACGGTCTGGATAGGCCTGCTCAACCATCCGCGCCTGCGGGACTTCAACCTGTCAAGCCTCAAGAAGGCCGCCTACGGCGCCAGCATCATGCCGGTGGAGATCATCAAGCAGCTGTCCGACACGTTCCCGGGGCTCCGCCTCTGGAATTACTACGGCCAGACCGAGATGGGACCGGTCGCGACCATCCTCAAGCCCGAGGACCAGCTCCAGAAGCCCGGCTCGGCCGGCAAGGCGGTCATCAACGTCGAGACCCGCCTGATGGACGATGACGGCAACTTCGTCCCCGTCGGCTCCGTGGGCGAGATCGTGCACCGCTCCGGCCAGGTCATGACCGGATACCTGAACGATAAGGAAAAATCAAAGGAGGCCTTCGCCAACGGCTGGTTCCACAGCGGCGACCTGGGCAGGTTCGACGAGGACGGATTCCTCTACGTGGTGGACCGCAAGAAGGACATGATCAAGACCGGAGGGGAGAACGTGGCGTCCCGCGAGGTGGAGGAAGTGCTTTACCAGCACGCCGATATCGCAGAGGCGGCCGTTATCGGCCTTCCCGACCCGAAATGGATAGAGCTGGTCGCGGCGGTGGTCGTACTGAAAAAAGGCTCCGGCGCGTCCGAAAAAGATATCATCGACTACTGCAAGAATAATCTTGCCGGGTTCAAGTGCCCCAAGAGAATCATTCTCGCGGACAGTCTGCCGAAGAACCCTTCGGGGAAGATTTTAAAACGGGAGCTGAAAGAAATGTTCGCTTCGGTGAACTGATCCCCGGAGAAGCGGCTGAGGGTGCCATCCCTGGAACCCTCAGTATACAATATATGACAACAGGGCGCCACAAGCGCCCTGTTTGCTTCACCGGCCACCGCAGCGGAAATATTCCCCGGGGAAAAATATTGATTGATAATTTTCATTCCAGCCCGTACACTAATCCCGTTTTTTCTTTTATGGCTTTATCGGTTATGCCGTACTTTGCGTCACGGAGGCCGGGTCCCGGCGGTGATGCGATATCGAATGAGGCAGGGCAGGAACGAAATCACCTAATACGCCATAACGCCAATGGAACCAAGCGGCATCATTGCCTCTATCTATCATAACTTCTATTCCGTCTGCGCCCTGATCCCGGCCACCTTCATGCTTTCGCTGGGGACAATCCTCCTGATGGTGCCCCGAAAATCGAAGGCGACCCTGCATCTTGGCACCACCTATATAATGATGGCGCTCTTCTTTTTCGGGTACGTTATCGCCGCCATGGTCTATCATCCGGCGGCGGCCTATCACCGGTGGATTACCGCGGGGTTCGTCACCTTTGCGGAGATACACTTCATCCTTTCACTTCTGAACCTCCCCGAGGAAAAATATCCCCGCGCGGGCCGTATTCTCGGCATGGTGCTCTATTTCGTCTCGGGAGCGTCATGTGTCGCATTTGCGATTATCACCTACCATTCCCCGAAGATTTATCACTTCGCCGGCCACTACTGGGATTTTGACGCCGACGCCATAAGCACCTATATCGCGATACTGATCATTGCGTACCTGATACTCTTGTTTGCCGTTGGCCTGTGGCGGATTATCATCATAAAATCCGGTCTTCGCTGGACCATATTATCCATACTGATGTTCATTTTCATCAGCATCATGATCCCCGCCATTGCCAATCTCCTCAGCCGAAACGGCATCCTTGACCGGGGCACGTACCAGATCACCCAGTACATCTCCACCGTCATCGGTTTCTTCGCCGTGTTCGTCATTTTCTTCAACACCACCAAGGAGCGCACCAGCCTCCTGGTGAAGATACTCGGCATCAGCTACGCAACCCTGCTGATCATGATCCAGGCCGTATCCTACTTCTCCCTGAGAAGCCTTGATGCCTTCTATGATACGCTGAAGAAAAACGACATGGTCATAGTCATGGACACGAACCGGACCGTCCCTGACCTCTCCTACCTGGTCGAATACAGCTGCGGGGACGATCGTACGGAAATGCGGAAAGGCGCCATGTCAGGCACGGCCATTGATTTCCAGTCCCTGCGGAGCGAATATTTCAACACGGTCCTCCTCGAGCGTATCAGGCTCATCGGTGCGCGATCACTCACTTCATTTCGTGATGAGATTCATAAAATACTGGACGTCACGCCCCCATTCTTCGGCGGATACCGCGCCGCAATCCTGGCGAAGGTCGACCGTCTTCCGGCCGATACGACCGACCCCGGCGCGGAAATCATCGGGGAGATCGACTCGCTTCAGCTCCGTGTCGCCTCGATGGCCGTCGGGATATCAAAATTGCCGGACCATGGCTTTGCCGGCCGTCTCCGGGATCACCTTCACGGCAGCCATGGCGGCATGGAGCATTTCAGCGGAGCCATTCTCTCCCACATCGCGGCCGCGCGGGCCGACGGACCCGAGCTGAAGCGGGAGGTACTCGGTTTCCTCTCGCCGATGCGTCCTGTCGGACAGAGGCGCTATCGTACCGGCGCGGACGGAATGACTCACCATATCGCCTTCATGGAGTTCGATCCCGTCCGGAAGGTCCTCCATGAGGCGGCCTTTGACTATCGCGCCTATCGCGAATTCCACCATCGCACCGCGAAGAAGCATATCATCATATTCGCCGTCATCATTGCGGCGATATTCCTCGGCTTCCGCTTCTTCTTTCTCGGCGCCTATGTCAGGCCCCTGAAGCGACTCCTTGACGCGATAAATCGTGTCCGGGAGGGGAACTACGATATCGCGATTCCCATCACGGTCAATGACGAGCTTGGCTACATTTCCCATAATTTCAACGAAATGGCCGGCACCCTCCAGATGTCCCGGGAGGCCCTCTCCGATTACGCGGAAAACCTGGAAAAGATGGTCAATGAGCGCACCCTGGAGCTGGAAAAGGCGTGCGACACCATATGGAGCGAGATGGAGCTGGCGCGGAAGATGCAGACCATCCTGGTGCCGGATCATCCGCGGATGGATGGATACGAGGTCACCGCCTACATGGCCCCCGCGGAAATGGTGGGAGGCGACTACTATGACATCATCAACCAGGGCGGCATGGACTGGGTCGTTATCGGTGACGTTTCCGGCCACGGGGTTCCGGCCGGCATCATCATGATGATGGTGCAGACCTCCATTCACACGATCCTCGCGGGCAACCCGGGCATCAGGCCCTCCAACCTTCTGGAGCGCGTCAACACGGTCATCACCGATAACATAAAAAAGCTGAGGGAAGACAAGTACATGACCATAACGGTCATCGCCTGCCTGAGCAGCGGGAGACTTACCGTGTCGGGCCTTCACCAGGATATCCTGATTTACCGATCGCTGTCAAAGCGCGTTGAGGCGTTCCGGCCCGCCGGCATCCTGCTGGGCCTGAAGGACCTGCTCGAATACAATCCCGAGGACAGGGAGCTGAACCTTGAACGGGGCGACGTGATGCTCCTTTACACGGACGGCATCACCGAATCGTGGCGCAAGGGGAGCGTCCGCAATCGCCGCAATCCCCGGCTTGACATGTTCGGGCAGGACCGGCTGGCCGACATACTCCTGTGCAACCACAACCGGAGCGCGGAGGAAATACGTGACGCCGTACTGGAGGAGCTCGAGGGATTTCAGTGCATCGACGACGTCACCATGGTCATCATCAGGAAAACATGACGGGGCGCCGCGGACATCACTTCACCTTCAGGATATTCTTCGACACGACATAGGCTCGTTTTTCCTTGCCGATGAAATCCATGATGACCCCTTCCAACATGATGGACGTTCCGCCTGACAGTCCCGGAACGAGCTTCGGTGAGTAGACGTCGATTTCGCCGCCGGATTTTCCCTCCGGCCCGTCAAGACGTACGGCGAGGTGCTGGCTCTCGTCCCGTTCCCTGATTTTCACCACCCTGCCCTTCCAGCGCACCGCGAATCCCCGGTACCGGTACCTCTTCTTTTCTATGTCTCCATAGGGCACGGCGGCGAACTCCCGGTCCTCCAGGTCGGTGACGAACTTGATGAGAAAGGCGACCTTTTCCTTCACCACGAAATTGACATTGCTGTTGTAGAGGCCGTTCAGGATGAAAAGGGCGTCATTGTGCTTTTCCGCCTTGATGAGCCTCCGGGCGCGGTCGAAATCGTTCGTGACGTCGCGCACCGACCGGTAATAGACGGGGACGCGGTCCCGGCCCATTTTTTTGACCAGGTCGAATTCGGTGCCGCCCAGGGCCACCCGGTCGATGCCGCTGTAATCGCGGTGCTTCGCGCGCAGCCCCCGTACGGCTCCGGTGAAGAGCCCCGGCCCCGAATAGAGCCATACGGCCAGGAGCGCCAGGATGACGGCAAGGATGACGGCCGCGGCTGCAATGGCGATGCGGCGCCGGGAAGCGCCGCCCTCGCGGAGGATGCGTATCCCCCGCTTCTCCAGCATACCGATATAGGCCCTGTTTTTGGCCGCGGTTTTCAGTGTCTTCGGCGGAGGCGGGATGCTGACAAAATCCTGGAGGCGGGCGTTCTTCTGGAGCTCGCGGAAATCCTCCGCTTCGCTGACCAGGGTGCGGCCGCGGTGGATATGGGCGTCCGCCGGAAATTTCGCCATGAGCTCGATGTAGAGCTTCAGCGCCTCTTCCCGCGTCGCGGCGGATTTAAGCTTCAGGAAAGCGTCGAGCTGGATGAGGGGCATGTAGGACCTGTTCATCTCCCGCATCTTGACGACGAAGCGGGCGAGCTTCCCGAACTGGTCGGTGTGCAGGTAGGCCACGGAAAGAAGGAGCAGAACGTAGATGTCCCCGGCGCCCGACGCGAGCACCTTCTCCAGCACCAGTATGGCTTCCTGGTATTTCTTCCTGTCAAGGGAGCCGTAGGCGTCCCTTATGAGGCGGTAATGTACCTGTGCCGAGTCCACGGATTGATTATGAAACCACCGCGGTCGCTCCGTCAATCACGATTTCGCCGAAAAAAGGAGGTAATCATGTCCACGACAGGGATATTTTCATCGCGGGACTTGCCGATGATGAAGCCGATGAAGGCCAGGAGGAGAACGATGAGGGTCTTCCACCACCCGATGGTGAGCAGGAGAATCCCGATGACAAAGCCGAAGGCGGCGCCGATGGTTTTCCCGGGGTTCTTCTTTATCCAGTCGGCGATCTGTTCGAAGAAATCCATGCCTACATCTTAACCCGCTCGATATATTCCCCGGTCTCGGTGTTGATCTTGATGTAATCGCCCTCGTTGACGAAGAGCGGGACCTTGACCTCCGCGCCGGTCTCGACCTTGACGGGCTTGCGCACGTTGGTCGCCGTGTCGCCGCGCAGGCCCGGCTCCGCATAGGTGACCTTGAGCACCACCGACGCGGGAGGCTCGATGGTGAGCGCCTCGCCTTCGTAAAAGGCTATCTGGACAACATCCTCTTCCTTCATGAACTGCAGGGCGTCCCCGATGGCGTCGGCCGGAACATGCTCCTGGTCGAAGGTCTCGGTGTCCATGAACACCACCGAGTCCCCCTCGCGGTAGAGATACTGCATGGGCCGCTTTTCGAGGCGCACGTCCTCTATCATGACGCCGGCGTTCCAGGTCCGGTCTATGACGTTACCCTTCCTGACGTTGCGCATCTTGACCCTGACGATGGCGCCGCCCTTGCCGGGCTTGTGGTGCTGCTGCTCGATGACGGAAAATAATTCCTTGTCGATAATTATGACGTGTCCGCGTCTGAGATCGTTTACAGAGATCATATTCAACTATCCTATAACAATGATGTCTTTCGATGATTTGGTCAGAACCTCGCGCCCCTTCGCGGTGACCACGACCATGTCCTCTATGCGGACGCCGCCGACGCCGGGCACATATATGCCGGGCTCGATCGTGATGGCCATGTTCCTTTTCAGCTTCAGGTCTCCCAGCTTGATGGCCGGCAGCTCATGGACCTCCATGCCGATCCCGTGACCGAGGGAATGGCCGAAACGGTCGCCGTAGCCGGCTTCCGCAATGATGTCCCGCGCCGCCGCGTCAAGCTTCCCGGTGGTGATCCCGGGCCGCACCGCGTCAACGGCCGCCTCCTGGGCCTGCTGGACAATGCGGTATATGCGCTCAAGGGCGGGGTCAACATTAGAAATGAACATGGTTCTTGTCAAGTCTGAATTATAGCCCCGGAACTCGCACCCCATGTCGATGAGGATGACCTCCCCGGCCCGCACCTTCTTGGTCATGGAGGTGGCGTAGTGCGGCATCGACGAGCCCGGGCCGGAGGCGATGATGCAGTCGAAGGAAGTCTTTCGGCAGCCGTGCTTCCGGTAGAAATGCTCGATCTCCACGGCGATGTCCCACTCCCCGTCCCCAGGCCTGATGATCTTCTTGAGATGCTCGACGCAGGCGTCGGTGATCTTCGCGGCCTCCCTGAGAATGGCGAGCTCGTCCTCGTCCTTCACCATGCGGACTGTGTTCACCTCGTCGCCGCCCGGCATGAGCTTCACGCCTTTCAGGTTCCTCTTCATGTTACGGTACACGGAAAAGGGGGTTGAGTGCTCTTCGAGGAACAGCTCCCTCGCGCCGATGGTCTTCAGGACCGATTTCAGCGTTTCAAGAAAGTCTATTTTCTGGAGGACGAATTCCACGCCCTTCGGCATGATGGAGCGGGCGTACTCCTCGTACCGCGAATCGGATATGAAATAGGACCGTTCACTGCCGATGACCAGGCTCGCGTAGGATCCGGAAAAACCGGTGAGGTAGCGCACGTTCACCAGGTCAGTGACAAGGTAGGGGAGCGCCCCCCGGTCCTGGAGAGCTCTTTTCAGTTTCTTTAAACGCATATGGCATATCCTTGCCGTAATCTGTCCCCCCTAAAAACCCCTGGCGGGGGCTTCACTGATCAATATTAACAATACAAGTTCCCCTCCGGGGGATTCAGGGGGGAGATGGATAGAGATGGGGGGCTGCCGGGCAATGCACCATGTTATTTCAGCAGTTCCTTGTAGTCGTCCCTGCCGCGGCCCTCGGCCCGCTTTTTGTTCCACTCTTTTTCATCTATCGGCACATATTCGATATCGGCGTCCTCTTTTCTTGTCATTTTTATCGCTTCGAGGGGGCACGATGACACGCAGAGGCCGCACCCTATGCAGCGGTCGCTGATCATGGCGGTGCCGCCGATTTCGATGACCCCTTTTACCTGGCACCGGTCACGGCAGGCGCCGCAGGCGGTGCAGAGGTTCTCGTCCACCACGGCCCGGTAATTGGAGCGCGCCATGGCGGAATCCAGGCCGAGTTGATTGACGCCCCGGAGGATGCCGCAGCAGCAGCCGCAGCAGTTGCAGATAAAGATGTGCCCTTCCTTCGTGTTGGAGATCATGTGAACAAGGCCGGAATCCTCGGCTTTTTTCAGAACCGCATAGGCCTCCTCCTTGGTGATGGGCCTTCCCCAGAAGTAGCCCTCGAACATGTTCTCTATCGGGGAGAGCGCCATGCACACTTCCATCGGATTGTCGCACTTTTCTCCGAGGATCATCTTTTCCTTTTTACAAATGCAGTCGCCCACGGCCCATGATTTCGCCTTTTCGATCAATCCGGTAATGGATTCGTACGGCTCCACGACGGAGCCGGCGGGTATCTCCTGTTCCACGGGGACTACTTTCGTCAGGGCCGGGGTCTTGCTCCAGAAATATTCGCCGAACCCGCGCTCGAAATACTCCTCGCACAAGTCGACCAGCTCCCGGTCGAGGCGGTATACCTGCCATTCATAGACCCCGAACACGAAGGGCGCCAGCTTGTATATCTTCGCGCCCCCGATGGTGACGCCGAAGATCTGGCCGTTATTGGCCATTTGGGGGAGCATTTTTTTCAGGTATTCTACGTCGAGGCCGGTCCGCGCCGCCATGGCCTCCGCGGTCTCGAATTTCATCCGCATCTTCGTGGCGACCTCCGCTTCCTCCTCGGTGAATATCTTTTTAAGGATTTTTATCTCAAGACCGTCATCAGTGGATGGGTAGCCGTTGGGCATCTTGTCAAGAATATCCCTGAGCCTGTAGTATACATCATCTGCCATGGTGCACCTCGCCGGTTAATATCATAAAATCAATCCAAACATAACAGTGTTATGTTTAAATGCAAGTATTTTTTCCAGATTTGTATTCAGGATTTTCCATAACACCGGATCGGGGGTTCTCGCAGAGACACAGAGGCGCAGAGAATAATAAAGAATCAATACAATGAAATCCATTACCCCGGTCTATGCCGTTATTGAATACCATGGGCGAATCATTTGAACTCTGCGACTCGGCGGCTCCGCGAGAAATTTTTCTTTTTTCCACATATTGTTCAGGCAAACCCTTTGATAAGCAATGCCACGGAATAGAGGAAGTATCCCATGGAACCCACGCCGATGGCGAGGTTGACCAGGCTCAGCGGTGGCTGGAAGACCAGGATGACACGCATCGGCACGATCCCGGCGAGGGTGAGATAGGCCAGGGTGCCGCCCATGGAGGGGGTATTCCCGTTCTTCAACGCCCGGGTGATGCTTCCCCAGAGAAAGATCTCGTCCCAGAGACAGAGAAGCGTGACCGCGATGACAGGGAAAATAAACTTCCTGAAAACCGTGTCCGCCCCGGAAGGCCCCCACTCAGCGGACGCGCCCTTTCTCAAGCGCTTCTCGATAATCCAGAGCAGGTAGAATTCGAGGAAGGTAAAGAGCGCCCAGAGGGGTATACCGATAAGGATGTATTTCATTCGCAGGGCATCGAGGAGATAGTAGATGAGGTATATGTTCATGGCCCACATGCCGAAGGGAAGGAGAATCTTCAGCGCCCGCGCCCGTACGGCAGCCACCGGCGTTCCCCCGCCCCGCTGCACTTCGGTGCCGGCGAAGACGATGCCGCCGCCGATGCCCACCGTGACCATGAGATAAGCGAACACGGACATCACGATAAAATCCGGTTTGCCGAAAATGTCAAAGACATTCTTCGCGATGCCTATATGGAGGGCGCACACGATCCAGAGGGCGGCGATACCGTACATCACTATGACAAGGGGCTTCTTGTAATAGCCCAGGTATTCCTTGAGGATAATGCCAAGGTACCAGATGATAAAAAAATCGATGAACACGCCGCCGAGAAGAAGGGTTTTCATGGAGAGGATCTCGACAAGCCACTTGCCGCCGGTGACGAACCTGTACAGGAAGAACTCGGCGTAGGCGATGAGAAAAATGTCGAATAACAGCTCATCCAGGTTGAGGCGGAAGATATACTTCCGGAAAAAAGATGCTTGCCGATCCATGATGATTTCTATGCGCCCTGCCGTCCCCCGCGGTAGTGCCAAAAGACCGAGGCGAGGAATACCAGAAGCCATGCCGCGTTGACGGCGGCCATTCCGGCCATGATCACGAGCCTGCCCCTTGCTATTTCGCTGCCGGCATCGGCGATCCAGTGGACCGTCAGCGCCTTCGGGTCGGATTTCAGGCCGTACTTCTCCTCGGCCTCCTTCACTCCTCCGGGAAAGACATCCTTGACCACGGCCGTGCGGGTATTGGCCAGGCAGGCATCCGTGCTGTATTTGCATAATACCCAGACCGTGACCGGCCGGCTCTTATCCCAGGAATCGGGAACATAGGGTACGGCATAATACGTCGAGGCGGAAGAAGACTTCCGCGACATATTCCGGTCGACATGCACCCCCATGTATCCGCTTTCCAGCCTGCCGTCCCTGAAGCCGATGACCGCCGCATCCCTATACGATTCCGCGTCCGCCACTGACACGTTCTTCACCTCTTTGCCGGTGAGAATGGTAAAGGTATTATTGAATGATACGGCCACGACCAGGGAGGCCATGACGCACAGGAAGGGGAATATGAATACTGCATTGGATTTCAGGGCCGATTTCACAAGGAACCCGACCGCTATCAGCGCCAGGGACCAGCCCAGGACATTGACGATAAAGGATGCCGGCGACATCTTGTAATAGTTAACGGTATAGACTATGGTAATCATCATCAGGTTTATCTCGATGAATACCGCGAAAAAGGCCACGGCCAGACGCAATCTGGATGGCATGGCATGAACCTCCCCGAAAATTATCAGTATCCGCGCCCTTCATTAATGCGGTCCTTATCGAGAAAATGCAAGGTTTTTTTACTTTTGCGATGTCCGGGTAGCACTCGTAAATTAGGGAGGGGGCATGGGCCCTCCCTAAAAAAATACTGCTACCCGATGTCCAAACAATACCATTGATTTTAAACCGAATGTCGCGCCGGCTCTATGGCGTTAAGTTCAAAAAAATCCGAAAAATATCCTTGCTTTTTCGAGGCGCGGTATTTCTTTCACCCTATAGTCTATCGCATCCGGAGAACGACATGCCCGTCATAGCAAAAACGATCATCCTTCTTACCATTTCCAATATCTTCATGACCTTCGCGTGGTATTCCCACCTGAAGAACCTTAACAATTTCGCCTGGTACATCGCCGCCTTCGCCAGCTGGGGAATCGCCCTTTTCGAGTACTTGGTGCAGGTGCCGGCGAACAGGATCGGGTACACGACACTGTCGCTGCCGCAGCTGAAGATCCTTCAGGAAGTTATCACCCTGTCAGTATTCGTCCCCTTCGCCCTCATTTACATGAAGGAGCCGATACGGTTGAACTACCTCTGGGCCGGGCTCTGCCTCATGGGAGCGGTATATTTTATTTTTAAAGGCTGATACGCGGGGGCACTTTTCAGAGAAGCCCCGCCTCTCTTCCGTACATCGCGCCATTGCTCCCCGCTTTTTTTATCATTGACAACGATCGGCAATACACCTGTACTTTGAACGAATAATCCGGTTCCCCGATGGTGACCGCATACCAGGAGATATTGGCAAGGAGGTTGATTTCCCAGGCATGAAGCTATCAGTGCTCGCATTTATCATTTTCATATCGATAGACGCACTGTCCGCGACGGTTACCCTTGAGAAGAGTTTCAGGAAGACGCCCCTCGGCCCCGGCATCGAGTATCTGACCGATCCGGACGGGCGCCTTGGCATAGAGGATGTTCGCGCGAAAACGCGAAAGGACGGTACCGGCGACCCGCTGAACTGGCGGATGTCCGCCAACGAATCTCTCGGACTCGGCTTCACCAGGACGGCCTGCTGGGTCCGTTTCAGCGTCGCAAACAACACCGGCGCCGATTTTACCTGCTACCTTGAACAGAACTATCCCCTGATCAGCTTCATCGATTGCTATATTGACGACGGCGCCTCCCTCACGGTATATAAAACCGGCCACAGTTACATTTTCTCCCACAGGCCCCTCGACTACAGAACATTTGTATTCCCGTTGCCGATCAAGGATGGAAAAACGATCACCTGCTATCTTCGGTTCCGGTCCGATAGCGCCCTCAACATCGATCTTGCCCTGTACGCGCCTGACATGTTCAAGCGGAAGGACGATCGGGAATCGGCCCTTCTCTGGATCTTTTACGGCATGCTCCTGGTCATGGTCATGTACCACCTCATCCTGTTCTTTTCCGTGAAGGATATCGGCTACCTGTATTATATGCTTTCGATCGCCTTCATGCTCTTCCTCGCCATGGGCCTGAACGGCATGTCGTTCCAGCACCTCTGGCCGGGAAATCCCTGGTGGGAGCGGTACAACAACCCGGTCATGATAGGGCTTACCACCGCGTTTTTCCTTCAATTCGGCAGGTATTATGTGGACCTGCGGAAATTAATGCCCCGTGCGGACATCATCCTCACGTTGCTCATCGTCCTCTGCTTTACCGCCGGTATTTCCACCCTTGTGATACGGATTTACCGGTTCAGCATCCTGGCCACTACGGCCATAACCCTCGCGAGCATGTTCTATTGCATTTATATCCTGGCGATACTCACCCTGGTGAAAAAGTCGCGCACAGCCCGGTCCTTCCTTACCGCCGTATGCATTCTCATAATAGGCGTGATACTGTATATCATGAAAACATATGGTTTCATCCCTGGAAATATTATAACAAATTACAGCCTCCAGGCCGGGTGGGTGGCCATGGTCATTCTTCTTTCCCTCGGCCTGGCCGACCGCCTTAACCTCATGAGGCTCCAGGTGGAAGAGGCGCAGCGGAAATACATACATCTTCTCGAAAGTTCCAATGATATAATCTTCAACCTCGATGAGAAGTTCCGCTTCATTGCCGTAAACAAGGCTATGCAAAAGCTGCTGGGTTACGATCCGCGGGAGGTGCTTGATACCGGCTTCCTTGATTATATAGACCCGAGCGTTGAAAATGAGGTCGGCAGGCACCGGGACATCTTTGAGGAATACCTTGCCGGCCTGGGGAAGGACAATACATCGATAACCTTCAGGAGCGATTTCAAGACAAAATACCACCGGGACCCGGTGACGCTGTCGGTGAAGCTCGATTACATCACATCAGACGGGAAAGCCGGCATATTCGGCACCGCTTCCGTCGTGACGGACGACATCGTCCTGAACCTCATGGACAACGAGCGCCAGGTATACTACATTGACAACAACTTCAGCCATGCCGAGCTCCTCTGCCAGCGCCTGGTGAAAAACCTGGGCAAGCACCTGGACCAGCCTGGCATACAATCGGTAAAAACAGGCCTCCTGGAAATGATCATCAACGCCATCGAGCATGGCAATCTGGACATAGAGTTCAGCGAGAAATCCGCCGCGCTGGCAGGCCGCTCCTACCTGGAATTCGTGCGCGACCGCCAGAAAGACCCCCTGTACCGAGGGAAAAAAGTGATCATAGAGTATTCGCTGTCACCGGCCATGGTGGCTTACCGCATAACGGACGAGGGAAAGGGCTTCGACCATCGAAGCGTCATGGCCGTGTCCCTGGACACCATAAACCGGGACCTCCTCGCCCACGGACGGGGCCTCATCATCGCCGGCAAGTCCTTCGACGTGATGGCCTTCAATGACAGGGGAAACCAGGTCACGGTGGTGAAATATTTTCATGGACCCACCGGGGAAGAGCCGCGGTTTTAATTGTCGCCCTCCTGCCGGGGCGAAGCATCAAAAAGTTGTTTACAAAAATCGCCGATCAACAAAGACTTTTCTGCATTACGCCGGATCACTTGATTCATCCCCCAGCGGCGATGAACAGCAAATACCACATACAAGGAGCCGATCATGTCAACATGCACTTATACCGTAGACGGCCAGGGCGTCGCCCTTATGGTCATCAACAAGCCGCCGATGAACGCCCTCGGCACGCAGGTCATCAAGGACATCAAGGAGGCCGTGGAAAAGGCCATCAAGGATGACGCGGTCCGCGTGGTCGTGTTCACCGGCGAGGGAAAGGCCTTTATCGCCGGCGCAGATATCCCCGAATTCCTCGACCTTAACACGCAGCAGGCGGGTAGCGACTGGGTAAAGCAGGGACAGGACCTTCTGAACATCATCGAGAACGCGGACAAGCCCTTTATCGCCGCCATCAACGGCTACGCCCTGGGCGGCGGCACCGAGGTGGCCCTGGCCTGCCACATCCGCCTCGTGGACGAAACGGCCCAGATGGGCCTCCCCGAGATCAAGCTCGGCATCATCCCCGGCTTCGGGGGCACGCAGCGCGCGCCGCGGCTCTTCGGGACCGGCCGCGCCTACGAGCTCGTCCTCTCCGGGAATTTCATCAGCGGCAGGCAGGCCGCCGAGTACGGCCTGGTCAACCGCTGCGTCCCCAAGGGCGAAGTCGTGAACGAGGCGAAGAAGCTGGCGTCGGTCATCGCGCTCCGCGGCAGGCCGGCCATCAAGATCGCAATGGATGTCATCCGGAGGGGCGTCACCATGGATTTCGCCGCGGCCCTGAAGCTGGAGCGCGACTCCTTTGGAATGCTCTGCGAAACCGAAAACAAGCGCGAAGGCGTGGCCGCCTTTCTCGAAAAGCGCGACCCGGTGGCGAAGGACAAGTAGAAATACCACACACATCCCGGCATATATGTGCTTTGCCCCTCATCCCCCGTCCCCTTCTCCCATTGAAAATTGAAGAAAGGAGAAGGGGAGATATATTAAAGGCCGCTCATACATAAACCCTCTCCTTTCTTCCACGCTAAATGGGAGAGGCTCCCGACAGGAGGTCGCAGTGCCGAGCGCGGCCAGGACGGCCGAAAAGCGCTCTGCGTGCGCAAAGCGCGGGTGAGGGTAATTATTGTTAAAATGAATGAATATAAAAATGTTATATGTCGGGACTCAATAATGAATTTGATAATACGAAAAGCCGCTGAAGCCGATCTCGACGCCGTATGCGCCATCGAGCTGGATGGCCATGCCCGGTGGAACAGGCGGCAGTTCGCCGACGAGCTGGACCTCAATTTTTCCCGGTTCTATGTCATGGAAGACGGCGGCGTTATTATCGGCTTTGCCGTAGCCTGGATCGTCGCCGACGAGATACAGCTCAACGATATCGGCATCAGCAGGGACCGACGCCGTCGGGGACTGGCCACGGGGCTCCTTGACCGCATTGTCAGCGACACGCGGGAAACCCGCAGGCCGGTGAAAATCGTCCTCGAGGTTAGCGAGCACAATGATACGGCCCGGATGTTTTACGGCAGAAACGGTTTCGTTGAAACGGGCCGCCGCGCCGGTTATTATGACAATGTGGACGCAATACTGATGGAACGGGTTCTTGAACCATGAAGATCCAGGACGTACACTTCCTTAAAAGCTGCAGCGTCCCATCGCAGTTTCCCCGGTATTCCTATCCGGAGTTCGCATTCCTGGGCCGGTCCAACGTGGGAAAATCGTCTCTTATCAACATGCTGATGAAAAAGAAGGACCTGGTGAAGACCGGGTCCAGGCCGGGCGTGACCAAGACAGTCAATTTCTTTGTTCTCAACGACGCGATCTCCATCGCGGACCTGCCCGGCTTCGGCTACGCCAAGGTCCCCCTGGAGATGAAGAAGGCCTTTCTTCCCCTCATAAAGAAGTACATCGCGACGCGGTCGAACCTGAGGCTTGCGTTCCTCCTCATCGATATCAGGCGCACCCCTGACGACTACGAGGTGGAAATACTCTCCCTCCTTTCCCAGAGGGAGATCCCGGCCGCCATAACCCTCACGAAATGCGACAAGCTCTCGCGGAGCCGGCGGGACCAGCGCATCCGGCAGATCAGCGAGACCCTCGGCATTTCGCGGGATTCTCTCTTCACGAGCTCGGCAAAAAGCGGCGACGGCAGGAGGGAAATTCTGAGGCTGATCGGAGAATACTCCGCGCCGGCGGCGACCGCCGCGGATTAGGCGCGGCCGATTATATCCGTGTACCTGGAGCGGATATCCTTGTAGTCGATCTTGTCGTTGTAGATCTTGTACTGGTTCTTGCCGGACAGCTTGGCGTCATAGAGGGCGTCGTCGGCGGCCTTCTGCAGCTTTAAATATTCCTCTTTAGTACTGTCCGTCTTGATGCGCCTGAGCTTGCCGAAGTTCATGGAAAACACGGCCAGGCCGGCGCTGACGGTGACGAGGACTTCGTTATTATCAAAGTTGTACTTCAATGACTTGAAGCTCCTGTACATCTTGTCGAGGTAGGTCACCCCGCCCTTCAGGTCGGTCGAGGGAAGCATCACGTCGAACTCCTCGCCCCCGAATCGGATCAGGTAATCGGTGGGGCGCGAGTTCTCCTTCAGTATCTCCGCCAGGTCCACGAGGACAGTATCTCCCTTGTCATGGCCGAAGCGGTTGTTGAGCTTGGAGAAATTATCGATATCGAAACGCACGTAGGTTATTTTATACTTGTCGCTGGGAACGGTGTCCAGGGTCCGTGACGCGGACTTAATGATCATGGTGAGATAGTCATCGCGGTATTTCAGCAGATTGGTCTTCCAGTCTATATTGACCTTTTCTTCGAGGATGCTGTTCTTGTCAAGGAGGGTGTGATATTCAAAATTGAGCATCCGCAGGGTTTCCATCACGTCATCATCAACGGCACCGCTCTTGTACAGATGTGTCATGATATTGATGACGTTTAAATCGAAACTGCCCAGTTCCCGTTCTTTCTCGTCTTGATCTTCTTTGCCGCCCATACCGCTGCCTGTCGTAAGTTGTTGTTGCGCCCCCCTTGTTGAAGACACCGGGCCGTTTCACCGCCCATCCGGGCTGAACCGGTGACCCAAACGATTGCTCATAGTAAAAAATTGAATTGGCCAGTTGTCAAGTTTTTATTTCTTAATTGTTCCGGATGCCCGAAGCCATTCCTGTCCCAGGGCAATAAAAAAGGGCGGTTTCACAATCGCCCTTTTAAATTGCAAGATCCGCCGTTGGATGAGGATCAAATCTGCGTCATGAGGTACATGATGCGGCTGGCCCGCTCGGCCTTTTTCGCGGACATGAGCTGGATGATATAGGGCGTGATGCTTGTCCGGCCCACGTCCAGGGCGTCTGCGTCAATCTGCCTGAGCACGTCTATAATGAGGGGATCCTCCCAGTTGAGCATGATATCCACCGAGCTTTCAGGCGGCATGTTGATCATCTTGTTAGCCAGGACCTTTACGTTCTTCTTGTAGCCGGAATACCGGGTCTTCTCCTGGTCCAGCTTCTTTTTCTCCAGGTCAACGCCCTTGCGCATCTCCTCCATCTTTTCCTTCATGGAATCAATCTCTTTTTCCTTCTCGGCGATCAGGGCCTCGCGTTTGTCCAGGTCCTCGATCCGCTCCGATAGCTTCTGCTTTTCCTTTTCGAATTCCTCCCGCTCCACCAGCGACGGCTCGTCGTCCTTTGCCTCGGTCACCAGGGGCGGCTCGCCCTTGAAGCGGTTCACGTATCCCGAAATATTAAAAAGTCCTATGTAATCCATCCAGAAAACGCCACATGCCGAAATGAACAGGATCAGCAGAAGCAGGTACATGATTTTCGCTCTGTTGGATATGTTTCTCATTTATGTCCTCCTATCTACGCTTCACTGGCTGTTCTTTACGTACGCGTTTATGACCTTTTTCACGTATTCGCGGGTTTCCGGTATATCCGGAACCCCGCCTTTTTCATTCACGGCGCGTCGCCCGGCATTGTACGCGGCCAGCGCCTTGGTATAGTCGCCGTTATACTCCTTGAGGAGATCCTTTAAAAGGGAGACGCCGGCCTCAATATTTTCACCGGGGTCAAAGGGATCCCCGACACCCAGGTCACGTATGACCGACGGCATGAGCTGCATCAGCCCCTTGGCTCCCTTGGGCGACACGGCGTTGGGATTGAAATTTGATTCCGCCTCGATGACGGCCTTCACCAGCGCCGGCGGCACCAGCTTCTTGGCCGCGTAGAAATCGGCGATCTTCCGTATCTCCTCCACGCTATTTCCCTTGATCCCCGCGATGGCGCTGTCAGCAGCCGTGATCCCGCCGCTGTCACTGGCGGCCATGGCCCTTTTCTGGAATTCCTGGTAGCTCTGGCGGCCCGGCTGCGTTCCGACCGGCGTCGTATCCTGCCGTCGATTCAGGCCGAAACGGCCCCTGATCTCGTTGATGCGCTTCATGACGGTGTACATGTTGTCGATCATGGCGTCCTACGCTGTTTCCTTTTTACGCATTGCGTAAATTTTCTGGTTCGTTTCGTCGTTCTCCTTGTTGAGCTCACGGTTCACCTCGTAGGCGTGCTGGGCCCGCTTGCGCTCCCGGAGCTTTTCAACGACCTTGCGCGCCCGCGACGCTTCGACCAGCCGCGTCCGCACCTCCTGTATCTGGGGCTCCATGCTTTTGATCCGCTCCTCGGCGGTATCGATGGCCCGGAGGGACACATCGACGAAGCGCTCGAACAGGAGCGCCTCGCTGGAGGAATAGGCGCCCCGCCTCAGCTTTTCGCCGAAAAAGGCCTTCTGCTCGTCGATTCGGCGTCGCAGCTCGGCCTGCTTTTCGCGCTCCCGGTTCTGCAGGCTTATGATCCTCGCCAGCTCGTACTGTATCTCGCGCTCCCGCGCTTCACGTATGTCGAGAAGGGTCTGGAGCTTGAACTTGAATTTTTTCATTGGAATCTCCTTTATCCCTCACCCGCGCTCCGCGCACCCTCTCCCATTCAGCTTGGAAAAAAGGAGAGGGTTTCCGAGTCATCTCTTTCACCTCGATCCCCTTCTCCTTTCGTCAATTCTCAATGGGAGAAGGGGCCGGGGGATGAGGGGTTATCGCGTCTTGCAGATCACCTCACGATCCTCGCAAAGGCCGGGGTCCTGGCCACGATGTCCGGCCTTACCGGTCCCCTGCGCTCCGCGAACATATCTATCAGTCTTTTTTTAATATCCTCCAGATAGTCCTGCTCATAGATTCCCTGGCGGAGGAACGCGTTCATCTGGTCCATCATCTCCAGGGCCCGGTCCACGGCCGGAACCGATCCCCGCGCGTAGGCGCCGAGGCTGATCTCGTCCTCGTGCTCGGTGTAGGCAGCCAGGAGCTCCCTGAACTTGTTGGCCGCAGCGTTGTGCTCCGGCGTGACCACGTCCTTCATGCACCGGGATATGGACTGGAGCACGTCGATGGCCGGGTAATGCCCCTTGTGGGCCAGGCGACGCTCCAGCACGATGTGGCCATCCAGGATGCTCCGAGCGTGGTCGGCGATCGGCTCGTTCATGTCGTCCGCCTCGACCAGGACTGAGTAGAAACCGGTGATGCTGCCGCCGGTTGCGATGGTGCCGGCCCGTTCCATTATCTTCGCCATGAGCGAAAAGGTCGACGGCGGATAGCCGCGCATCGACGACGGCTCGCCGGCGGCGATGCCCACTTCACGCTGGGCCATGCTGAAACGGGTGATCGAATCCATCATCAGGTTGACGTGCTTCCCCTGGTCCCGGAAATACTCGGCGATGGCGTGGGCCAGGTAGGCGCCGCGGATGCGCATCATTGCCGGCTGATTGGACGTAGCCACCACCACCACGGACTTGCGCAGCCCCTCCGGGCCGAGCTCCTTCTCGACGAAATCCTTCACCTCGCGGCCGCGCTCCCCGATGAGTGCCACCACATTAACATCGGCGTCGGTGTAGCGCGAGATCATGGCGATGAGGGTCGACTTTCCGACCCCTGAACCGGAGAAGATGCCGATGCGCTGTCCCCGTCCCACGGTGTTGAGGCCGTCGATGGCCCTGACCCCCACGGAAAGGGGCCGGTCAATAACCGTGCGCTCGAGGGGATTGATCGGCTCCGCGGTGACCGGGTACCGCTTCTTCGTGTAGATATCGCCCTTCCCGTCCAGGGGAACGCCCACGCCTGATATGACCCTTCCGAGAAGCTCCTCTCCCACCGGCACCATGAGCGCCGTTCCCGCCGCTATGACATCGGCGCCCGGCACGATCCCCTTCATGTCGCCGATGGGCATGAGGATCACGCGGTTCTTGTTGAACCCGACGACCTCCGCGAAGAGATACCCGCCGCGGTCGAGCCTGATCTTGCAGAGCTCCCCGTATTCCACATCGGGGCCGATCGACTCGATGGTGAGGCCCACCACGCGCTCCACCTTGCCGGTGCACTTGATGAGCTCCAGGTCCTCGATGATATCCTTGTACTTGGACAGGATATCGATCTTTTCATGTGGGAGTATCCGTATCATGCCGCACTATGCCTATCTATGCCTCCCTCCCCCTTGAGGGGGGAGGGTCGGGGTGGGGGTGATGATATTTGCGTTATGTCTCATAATGCTCCATTATTTTGGGGAGGATGCCTGCACCCTCCCCCTGCCCCTCCCATCAAGGGAGGGGGGACATCTGCTTATATCGCCGTCGTGCTCCTGATCGCTTCTTCGATCGCGTCAAGCTGCGTCGAGATCTTCGCGTCGATGGCGCCGACGTCCGTCTCGATGATGCAGCCGCCGCGCTCCACCCGCGAATCCTCGTATATATTGACCTTCTTCAACGATTCCATCATCTTGATCAGCTCGTCCTTGTGGGCCGTGGTCATGTCCAGGTCGGCGAAGTTGACCCGGATGTCGATCCGGTCGCGGTCCTTGACGCGCTTGATCGCTTCTTTGATATTGTTGATGACGACCTCGCGGCGCTCCACGATCTCGTCCTTGATGACCTTCCGCGCTATCATGAGGATCATCTCCGTCATGAGCTTCTCGGAGGACTTGATGATATCATCCCGGATGTCGACAGCGGTCGACACGATGGTGCCGAGGCGGTCGATGAGGCGCATGACCTCAGCCTGGCCTTCCTTGTAACCTTCCTCGCGGCCGGCGTCGTATCCTTTCTTGTACGCCTCGTGCTCGATCTCGGAGACCTTGAGCTCTGCCTCCTTGATCATCTTCTCGGCCTCGAACTTGCCGCGCTCTATCTCGCGCTCCGACTCGACCTTGAGGCGCTCCATCTCCAGGTTGATCTGCTCCTTCGACGACTGGAGCTCGTTGAACGCGGCCTGGCGGCCCTCCTCCTCTATCTGCTTGGCCCGCGCGCGGGCCTGCTCGAGCATGTCCTTGACTTCTTCCTCGGTCTCCCGGCGGTAGCGCTCGAGCTCGGCTTCCATCTCCTCGATGGACGGCCCCTGGTAAACGTCTATCGGGTTGCCCTCGTCGTCGACCTCGAACTCCTTGAAGTCCTCCGTCTCGATCAGGTTCTTCTGGTACTTCGACGGCAACTCTATCTGCTTGGGCATGTTCATCTGGCGGATCTCGCCAGGCTTGAATACTAACTTAGACAACCAGCTCCTCCTCACCGGCGCGAGCCACTATGATATCGCCGGATTCCTCAAGCTTCCTGATTATATTAACGATTTTCTGCTGCGATTCCTCAACGTCACGGAGCCGGATGGGCCCCATGAAATCCATGTCCTCCCGGAGAAGGGCCGACGCCCGCTTCGACATGTTCCGGTATATCTTCTCCTGCACATCGGCGTCAACGCCCTTGAGCGCCTTGGCCAGGTCCTGGGTATCGACCTCGCGGAGAACCTTCTGGATGGAGCGGTCGTCAAGCAGCACGATGTCCTCGAACACGAACATCCGCTTCTTGATCTCCTCCGCCAGCTCCGGGTCCTCCTCTTCCAGGGCCTCGATGATGATCTTCTCCGTTCCGCGGTCGACGTTGTTCAGGACCTCGACGATGGCGTCGATGCCGCCGGCCGAGGTGAAATCCTCGCTTGCCAGGGTGGATAGTTTCCGCTCGAGAACACGCTCTACTTCGCGAAGAACGTCAGGCGAGGTACGGTCCATCTGGGCGATCCGCTTGGCCACGTCCGCCTGTATCTGGTGCGGGAGGCCACCCAGTATCAATGCCGCCTTCTGCGCGTCAAGGTACGCCAGGATCAGGGCGATGGTCTGGGGGTGCTCGCCCTGGATGAAGTTAAGGAGGTGGCTCGGGTCGGTGCGGCGTATGAAATCGAAGGGCCTCACCTGCAGCGACGAGGTGAGGCGGTTCACGATATCGATGGCCTTCTGGGTTCCCAGGGCCCGCTCCAGGACGTCCCGGGCGTAGTCGATGCCGCCGTTCTGGATGAACTCCTGGGCCATCATCATTTCCTGGAACTCCTGGAGGACCTTGTCCCGGTCCTCCGGCTCGATGCGGTCAAGGCGGGCGATCTCGAAGGTAAGCTGCTCTATCTCGTCTTCCCTGAGATGCTTGAATATCTCCGACGAAACCTCGGAACCGAGGGAAACGAGAAAAATAGCCGCCTTCTGGCGCCCGGTCAATTGTGACTTTTTCGATTGCAGCATCGGTTACTCCATCCTGTTGCCCGGGTGGACCCGGGTGTCACCCCGTCCATCCCTAATATGGCGGATTGTTACCATATTAATTATCGGTCCATACATATAAATAACATTATTAATATATCAAAGTCAAATAGAAATTGGGTTGCTACCAAACACCTCCCCCTTGATGGGGGAGGATGGGAGGGGGTGATTAAAATATTCCCGGATTCGTTTGATAATGATCACCCTCCCCCGGCCCCTCCCATCAAGGGAGGGAGGATAGGCCCGCCATCCAATCCACTACTACTCCTCCGCCAGCCAGGTGCGTAATAGCTGCGCCACGTCGTCCGGGCGCTCCCGGGCCAGGTTGATGGCGTTCTCCTGGAGCTCCAGGCGGGCCCGCTCCTCCAGGGAAAGCTCCACGTCGATCCCCTCTTCCTCCGCCGCGCGCAGGGCGGCCTCCCTCATGCGCTGCTGCTCCAGCGCAAGGGCCTCTTCCTTGGCCCGCCGGCGGCGCTCCAGCTCCTTGGTGACAGCCCTGAACAGGATGAAACCGAGGAAAAGAACGATGACCCCGATAAGGGCGGCGAGGAGTATCTTCTTGATCTGCTCTTTCTTCCTAAACTCGGCCCGAAGGGATTCCCAGTACTTGCTCCGGTCGAACATGATGTTCTCCACCGCGACCTGGTCGCCCCTTCCCTCGTTGAAGTTTATCGATTTTTTGACGATGTTCTCGGCCTTTTTCAGCTCCTCCTGCGTGAGCCCCGTTTGGACCGGTTCTTTCGTCGGGTCAAGGTCGAAATCACCGTTGGGAAGCTTCGGCAGGTTCTGCTGACCGTCGATGGCTATGGCAACCGAGACCTTCTCGATAGCGAAAGGCTGCCGGTCGATCTTCCGGTTGGTCTTGTTCACCGCATGGTTCCTGATGTCTTCTTTTTTGCTGTACTTGGCGAACTGGTCGTCGCTGGCCTTATACCCCGGGGGTGTGTTCCCCTCGGTACCCGCCGGTCCCTCCGGGTTCCATCCATGGCCCTGGAACTTTTCCCTGGTGGACTTTTCGGAGATGACCAGGGAATCCTTTATCTTCCTGGTGTTGTACGGCTTGGATGGATCCTGCTTTTCCAGCTCGATGGGAGAATATTCTTCCTGCTCTTCCGATATCTTGTCCCAGTTGAATTCCATGTTGAGGCGGAGTATCTGGATCCGATCCTCGGAATAGATCCGCTCCAGGCCGGCCCGTATGTCCTTGAGCATTCTCACGCGGGCGCGCTCTTCCAGCTTGTGGCGGTATTCGAGGATGGTATACTCGGTCTTGGCCTTGTCGAGCTCGTCGTCAAAATCCGATATGATCGCCCCGGTCTCGTCGGTCACCGTAATATTTTCCGGCTTCAGCCTGGGTCCCACGCCGCGGGATACCAGGTATATGATCCCCTTGATCTCCTTCTTGGAAAGCTTTTCATAGCCCGACTTGAGGTGCACCGTAACGGCGGCCGTATAGGGAGATTCGGTCTCCGAGTATATGCTGTCCTCGGTGATGGCGATATCCACGTCGGCCTTATCGATACTGGCGAGGGACTCGATGTGGCGCTTGATCTCGTCACGCACCGCCCTCATGTATTTTACGTCAAGCTCCCGCTCCGTCTCGGTCCACTTGGTCATGTCAAAGAGCTTCCAACCCGGAATGCCCTTGGGAATCATCTTTTCCTGGGCCAGCTTGGTGAGGATCAGCTCGCGATCGGTGGGCTTCACCATGATGTTGGTCTGCCCCGAGGCCTGATAATGGTAGCCCATCTCGTCCAGCTTCTTCGTCACCTGGCCGAAGTCATCGGCCGAGAGCTCCGAGAAGAGCACCACGTTGGGCTGCCCGCTCGACACGGAGAAGAGCACGATAAAGGCGACCACGACCACGCCGGTCACGACGCCGATGATTATTTTCTTGGTCCGATCCAGCTTGTTGAATATTTCCTTCATCTGGCCGAACAATTTTTTTAGGAATTCCATTTAATGTTCCTCCTCTGATCGCCATGGGGGAACGGCAATCGTTACGGATATTCGCGACTCGTCAATGCGCAATGAGACATAATACACCTTATCAGGACAAAAAAAAATGTCAATTAATTTTTCTAAAAATATCAATAAAAATATACATAAAAATTAATTGATTCGGTTTCTTGTTTTCAAAGGGCTTCGCCCCTTACCCCAAAAAAATGATCTGTATTCATTCAACCTGGAGGCAGAGGCAATCGATTATCAATTACCCCCCTCCCCTCAAGGAAGGGGGGTAATTTTCATTATCTCAGATTAATCAATTCGCGGTAGGCCCTGATGGCCTCGTCCCGGACGGCCTTTGCAAAGGAGAGAGCCACCTCAGCTTTCTGGGTGGCGATCATCACCGTGTGGATATCGACCGATTCCGGCGAATGGATCATCTTCTCGGCAAGGTCTTCGGAGTTGACCTGCAGATCGTTGACCTTGCCTACGGCCTTCATGAGGGAATCCGCGAAGGACGTTGAAACGTCGTCCAGCGCCGGTTCGCGCTTTTCCCGGTTGTCATAGTGAAGGGGGTTCGTGGTCTTCATGTTCACAATGTGGCCGACGGGTCCGTCATTGATGGTGTTCATTATTGCACTCCTTTTACCGTGTCATACCGCAGCTCGATCTTCGAGTTGAGATTCAGATCGTCGACATGGCCCCAGATCCGGTCCCCGCGCTTGAGCTGGAAGCGCTTCGACATGTTATGCGAAACGTGAATCTCAGTGTTGGTCGCTAATTCCCGGTACATTGCCTACCTCCTATACTCCGCCCCGTCCGATCTCAAGGGCCTTGTTGAACATTGCTTTCTCGTTGTTTATCATCTGCACGTTTGCCTCGTAGGAGCGCGATGCGGATATCAGGTCCGTCATCTCGGTTACGATGTTTATGTTCGGCATTTCCACGTACCCGGTCTTGGGTCCGGTCTTGATGGCGTCGGGATGGGTCGGATCGTAGACCAGCCTGAAGGGCGCCTTGTCATTCTCGATCTTAACGACCCGAACGCCCTTCCCCATGCCGTGCTCGATCCGCTCCGGCACCAGGGGCGATTTGTAATTGGGCCTGATGTTCACCGGCGCGAATATGGCCCGCTTGCGGACGTAGGGCCCTCCCTCGGGGGTCCGCGTGGTATTGGCGTTGGCGATGTTGTTGCTGATAAGGTCCATGCGGAGCCGCTGCGCAGTAAGCCCCGTGGAGGATATGTTAAAGCTGTCGAACATTCCCATCGATTATCTCCTTGTCCTACGCCGGTCTCATGACCGATTTGAGCATCCTGAAGTTGTGGTTCAGGTTCGTCGTAAAAGCGTTATAGCGCATCAGGTTCTTCGCGGCGTCGACCATCTCTTTTTCCGGGTCAACGTTATTGCCGTCATTCCGCGAGGTGCTGTTGTAATCAAGGTTTATGCGGGGCTTCACGGTCGTGACGTCCCGGGGCACGAAAAAGGGGATATGCCGATCGTCATTCATGAGGGCGGGCAGCTTGTTCTCCTTCTCTTCCCGGTCCATAATGGCCCTCTTCAGCTCGCTCTCGAAATTGACCTCGCTCCTCTTGAAGTGGGGCACATCGACATTGGCCATATTGTTGGCGATCACCTTCCTCCGGAGCGATTCGATATAGAGGCCCTTTTCAAGAAGGTAATTGGTCGTCATCATCTTGCTATGTTCAAACATGTCCGGTTCCTTTATAAAAGCAGATTTTGTCCCTGTTATTCTGATCGGCTAATTCTGAAATACTTTAAGCATTTTTTGCCACGGGACATAATTTATTTTTCATTTTCATCATTTTCATTAATAGTCTTTGACAAATTATATGACATTCCGACAAAAATAGTATAGTGGTTGACGCGGGAAACGGCGGGTATAGCCAGTTATGTCAGATCTCGCATTCCATAAAGCGTCGCATGGACCCCGGGGGGGGTGCATATAACATTCAGTCATACGGTAGGATTCACCGGCAATGAATCCATTCCAATGGAGGTTCACATTGAAGAGCATCATACTGTCTTTCTTGATCTGTCTCACCACTCTGTTTATCACGACATCGGCCATGGCCATAGGATTGGGCGGGTATTTCGACATGGGGATCGGCCAAACCTCCTGGGGAAGCTACTCAAGCGGCGCCGGTGCCGATGTCATCCCCACGGGCGGCATCATTCTCGATACGGCCGCCGCTCAAAACAAGATTTTTAATTACCGCTTCAAGTTCGGCGGCGGGAAAATGATGTCAGGAAAACCGCAGCTCGACAAGGTAGGCATGACCCACACCCTTGGCCTCTCCCCGGTCAACTTTCGGGGTGACGAGGCGCGATTCTTTTTCGGACCCAGGCTCGGCATGTACTACCTGGGCGGCGAGGCAAGCACTCCCTACACGATGAAACCGGAAGATTATTTGCTGGGAGCAAATATCGTGTTTTTACCAAAAACCAAACGGGTGCGTCTGGATCTCATCCGCTTCGATCTTGGACTGGTGTTCCTCGGGTTCAACTTCAACCTTGGGGATGTATCGACGATAACCTTCGAATTCGGCATTAATTACGGGGTCATGCTGGGAAGCAAAAAGGGGACGGTGTCCTTTTCCGGCTTTGAAGGATTCGCCACCATGGGCTACATGTACCGCTTCAATGATTCCTACGTTGTGCGCGTCAAGGACATTCAATAGGCGGCGACGCATATCGTTCATCGGATAATTATTGGCAATTCAGATAATTACGCAGTCAGGCATGAAATTCCATGCCTGCTTTTTCATGGAGCACCTCCCCGGAATGCCCAATAACACGCTTTCTTGAAAAATGATCTGGAAATATCCTGAATAATAGACTTGTTGCGAAACTGCGTCTCGCGCTCGCAGGATAGCCCCTGCGGGGGGCTTTTAAGGGGTTTCACCCCTTAACCCCGATTAAAAGATTCAGATCTGCAACAACTTTAATATATAAAAAAAAATATAAATAATTGACACACGATAGCTGCCGGTACGTTATACGAAAAATTTATTATCGGATTAACATCAACACCCGCAATCAACTTAAAGGCATGCAAAATGGAGGATTATCAATGAAGAAGATTCTTTTTTCTATCGGCCTGTGCGCAGCGATACTGGCCGTTGCGCAATCGGCACAGGCCGCCGCAATCGGCGTCTATGGCACGGGGGGTATAAATCTTTCAACATGGGATTATGAGGATAGGACCGAAACGGTAAAGACCACGGACGTCATCTATGGATGCGGTGCGGTTTTTGATACGAACGCTGCGAAAAATGAACTTTTCAATTATCGGCTCACTGTCGGATATGAGCAATACAGGCGTAAACACGAGAAAACTGACAACTTAGGCGAGCCGGTACACCGCGTAAGCATGTCGCACACCTTCGGATTCGGAATGGTGAGAACCGATCTCATAAGGTTCTGGGCCGGGCCCAGGATCGGGCTTCATTATCTGAACTACAGGGATTCCTATACGTCAATCAGAATAAACCTGATCCCACCAATGGCATATCCTTATAAAGTCACTGTCAAACTGGACTATATCGGTTTTGACCTTCTCCTTGCTTTTGGAGTCAATTTCAACATCGGGAAAATCGCGACTATCTTCATTGACCTTGGTTTCGGATACATGGGGAACTACAATGTCCATGTCACCAATAACGGACACGGATTCGGTTTCGATGCAAAGGTCGGTGTTATGTTCCGCATCAACGATACCTACGGCCAGGCGTCAAAGCCTGCTGACATCAAGCTGCAATAGGGTTAGCATCTGGTTGTACCGCCTCCAGGCGCATATTCGCATAAGCAAGCAGGCGTGGCCACCATGCCTGCTTTTTTACTTTACATGCCCCTCAATCAGGCATTTAATCCGCCTATAAAAATAGGGTCGTGGAGTTACAAAACACCTTTTTCAAAAAAATGAGAACTCATATCCTTCCCAGCGATCAAATTATTACCATGAAAGTGGAGGATTTACTATGGTAAAAAAACGCATGATTTCCATTCTGGCTGGTGTGATGTTGGTCCTGGCCGCGTCATCGGCTTTCGCCCTGGGCATTGGCGCCTACATTGAAGCCGCCGGCGGCGAATCGTACCGGAAGGTCAAGAGCAGGTCCCTTGAGGACACCGGCGGCAAGCTCGCCAACTACGGGTTCAGGGCCGGTTTGATATTCGACACCTGCGCGGCCTGCGACAGCGATTTCAGCTATAGACTGAAGCTTGGCGGCGCCATGGCCAAGGCCGATTTTCTTTCACGGATCGACTACACCGGCTTTTACATGAGCCACACCTTCGCCTTTGCGGCCGTCAAGAACGACTACGTCAAATTCTGGATCGGTCCGCAGATAGGCTTCAGCTACCGCAGGGGAAGCGCCGACCGGTGGTTCATCGGCACCGACCTTCCCGGATCAGCCTATGTGGCCGCCACTGGAATACCGCCGTCTCCCTACTTCACCTTCGGCACCTTCAAGGAGCGGACCAAATACGGCATATTCGGAGCCGATGCGGGCCTTGCCTTCGGCGTGAACCTTAACCTGGGCGACTACGTGACCGTGGGACTTGAAGCCGGCGTCACCTACGGCTATAACACGGGGACTCAGGACAGGGAGCTTTACAATCCCCTGGTCCCCTACATAGCCTTCAACAGGTTCAAGGGTAACAGGCTCACGGAGCACGGTGTTGAGGGATACGGATCCTTCTCCTTCATGATCAGGTTTTCAGACACGTATCAGTAGCAATAATAGAAGTGAAATGATACTATCGGTGCCAGTGTGCAACCCGGCGCCGATAGTAATCGGCAATGGCTGACAGGAACATGAGATACCATTCCATCCGGCATATCAGCGAGATTGAGGAATGGACGCCGCCATCGGCGCCGGTGGAAAAAATGTTTGACGCCGTGACACTCCATCCCTTTTGCTAAAACAATGAAACGGATTCTGCTGCTTTTCGCCCATCCCCGATTTGAAAAATCACGGATAAGCAGGGCTCTCCTCGCTCCCCTGAAGGGGAAAAGCTTCATCACCATCAGGGACCTGTACGAGCTGTACCCGGACTTTAATATCGACATCGAGGCTGAAAAAAGCCTGCTTATGGAACACGACATCGTGATCTGGCACCACCCCCTGTACATGTACAGCGCCCCGCCCATCATCAAGCAATGGATAGACATGGTCCTCGAATTCGGCTGGGCCCACGGCCCCGACGGCACGCGCCTGCGGGGAAAAGTGTCGTTCAACGTGGTGACCTCGGGCGCCTCCCGCCAGACCTTCCGGAAGGCTGGCTCGGGCGGATTTACCCTCAGGGAACTGCTCATCCCCTTTGAGCAGACGTCCCTCCTCTGCAACATGACCTACCTGCCGCCGTTCACCGTTCAGGGGACCTACCGCATTACGGCGGAAGAGCTTGCCTCCGCAGCCGCCGATTATAGTACGCTTCTCGAAGGCCTTTCCGCCGGGGCATTCAGCCCGGAAGAGCTGTCCGGCTGCGACTATCTCAACGATCTCATCGCCTCACAACGGGGAGAAGAACGAACATGACACAGGGATTTCTTCCACAGGCTCTCATATATCTCACCGCCGCCATCATCTTTGTGCCGGTGGCGAAGCGGCTCGGCATGGGGTCCGTCCTCGGCTACCTCATAGCCGGGATGATCATCGGCCCCTTCTTCCTCGGCTTTGTCGGCACTGAGCGCCAGGACGTGCTTCACTTCGCGGAATTCGGCGTCGTCATGATGCTGTTCCTGATCGGCCTCGAGCTGGAGCCTTCCCATTTCTGGCGCATGCGCAATATTATCGTCGGGATGGGCACCATCCAGGTCATGGCCACCGCGGCGCTGGCGGCGGCCGGACTTATCCTGGCCGGATTCGACCTGAAACCGGCTATCGCCGCGGGATTGGCCGTTTCCATGTCGTCGACCGCCATCGTCCTCCAGTCCCTGAAAGAAAAAGGCCTCTCCGAAACCAGCGCCGGCAGAAGCTCCTTTTCCGTGCTGCTCTTCCAGGACATGTCCGTCATACCCATCCTCGCGCTGCTGCCCCTTCTTGCCGTGTCACCGGCCGGCAATGGGGCGGGACACAACGGATCGGTACTCGAAGGCCTCCCCGGCTGGCTCCAGACGACGGCGGTCCTCGGGGCGGGAGCCCTGGTGGTCCTCGGCGGCCGTTATGTGATAGTCCCCCTTCTCCGCCTCATCGCCAGGGCTCACCTGAGGGAGATATTCACCGCCTCCGCGCTCCTGATTGTCGTCGCCACCGCCTTTCTCATGAACCTGGTGGGACTCAGCCCCGCCCTCGGCACGTTCCTCGCCGGGGTGGTCCTCGCCAACAGCGAGTTCCGCCATGAGCTGGAAAGCGACATCGAGCCCTTCAAGGGCCTCCTGCTGGGTCTCTTCTTCATATCGGTGGGGGCCTCCATCAATTTCGGGCTCATAACAGGGTCTCCGGCCCTGATCTTCACCCTCGTCGGCGCCGCCGTCCTCATAAAGGCCCTGGTGCTCTTCGCCGCCGGCAGGATATTCAGGCTCTCCCTGGACCAGAATCTCATCTTTACCCTGGGTCTTTCACAGATAGGCGAGTTCGCCTTCGTCCTCTTCTCCTTCATGGGCCAGCTGAACATACTTCCCCGGGACTGGACCGAAATAATGATGGCCGTGACGGCGATGACCATGACCGTCACACCCCTGCTCCTCTTCGCCGGCGAGCGCTTCATCCTTCCCTGGTTTGGCACCCCCGAGAGGGAAGCGAAGCAGCCAGACGCGATAGACGCCCGGCACAGGGTCATCATTGCCGGATTCGGCGATTTCGGAAGCACCGTGGGCCGCTTTCTCAGGGCGAACGGCGTTGACGCGACCATCCTCGATAACGATTCGGACCGCGTGGATCTTCTCCGGAAGATGGGATTCAGGGTATTTTACGGTGACGCGACACGGCTTGACATACTGAAATCGGCAGGCGCCGAAGACGCAGACATGTTCATAACCACCCTGACGGACCATGAATCGAATTCCGCCCTGATAGACAGCATCCGTAAGCATTTTCCCGGCCTGTCCGTCATGGCCAGGGTAAAAAACCGCCAGGACGCCTATGAACTGGTCGAGTCCTGCGTCGACGGCGTGTACCGCGATTACCTGGATACCGCCGTGCGCCTCGGCGTCGACGCCCTGGTGAAGCTGGGGCACAGAAGATACAGCGCCGTAAGGGCCGGGCAGAACTTCATCAAATACGACGAGGCGTCGATCATCATCCTGGCACCCCACTGCCATGACAAAACGACTTACATTTCAAACGCGAGGGAGCAGATCCGGTTACAGGAGCAGTTGCTGACCAACGACAGGGAAGCGAACCCCGCCATCAATGACCACGCCTGGGAAACGGGACCGAGCAAAAATAGCAAACAGTAGCTGGCTTCGCCCAATGGTGCCCGGCCGGGCGGAAAAAAAATATGGCGCGACAAGCGCGCCATACCTGTAAAAGAGGTTCATTTTAGCTTTAAGTATCCAAACAACTACAACAGCGGAAAGGGTCACGGGACCCTATCCCCTGTTTAATCGTCATAGCATCCTATCTTCCGCGAAATAACGATGCGCTGAACTTCCGACGTGCCCTCGCCGATGGTGAGGAGCTTGTAATCGCGGTAAAAGCGCTCGATATTGTATTCCTTCATAAGTCCGTATCCGCCATGGAGCTGCACCGCCTCGTCCACGACCCTGCCCATCACCTCTGAGCAATACAGTTTCGCCATGGCCGCTTCCTTGCCGAACGGTTTTTTCTGGTCTTTCAGGTAGCAGGCCTTGTATAGGAGATTGCGGGCAGCCTCTATCTCCGTTGCCATATCGGCCAGCTTGAAGGCATTGACCTGGAAGGTGGATATGGGCTTGCCGAACTGTTTCCGCTCCTTCGCGTACTTCATGGCAAGCTCATAGGCCCCCTGGGCCCCGCCCAGTCCCATGGCCGCGATGGCCAGGCGCCCGTTGTCCAGGGTCTGGAGCATCTGGTGGAATCCTTCGCCCCTCTTGCCCAGAAGGTTTTCCTCGGGAACACGGCAGTCGTCGAAATAGAGCTCCCCCGTGTCCGAGGCGCGCCACATCATTTTTTTCGTCATTTTTTTCTGGGTGTAACCCTTCGTTCCGTTGGGCACCAGGATGCAGGAGACCTCGTTCTTTCCATCCGACTTTTTCCCGGTAATGGCCTGGACCGTGCATATTCCCGCCATCTTATTGGTAGAGTTTGTTATAAATATTTTGCTCCCATTGATGACCCACTCTCCCTTATCGAGCTTAGCGTTGGTCTTGCTGGCGCCTGCATCGGACCCGGCTTCAGGCTCGGTAAGGCCAAAGGAAGCCAGTATCTCTCCCTTGCAAAGCCTGGGGAGCCACTCTTCTTTCTGCTTGTCGCTGCCATAATAATAAATCGGGCCGATGCCGAGAGAGTTGGCCGCTGCAACTGTCGCGCCGTGAGATCCGTCTATGCGGCATATCTCCTCGACGGCCACGCAATATGACAGGTAATCCATGCCGGCGCCGCCCCATTTATCAGGGACATAGATCCCGAAGAGGCCCAGCTCTGCCATTTTCTTCGTTATATCATATGAGAATTCCTCTTTCTCATCAAGCTCCTGCGCCTTGGGTTTAATCTCCTTCTCGGCAAATTCCCTGACATTGTAACGGAGCATTTTTTGTTCATCGTTCAACCAAAAATCCATTGTTATCCTCCAACTATTCCCATCTTAAAATAAGGTTTCCCCGGGCTTCCTTGCGGAAGCCCGGGGCACCACGCTCACTTCCCCCCTATGGGGAATGGAGGTCTCGTCGTTAGAAAGAAAAACCTCTCGGCAATTGATCCGCCTTCGTCCCTTCGGGAACAAAGCAGAGATCGAGAATCGTAAAAGTGGGGTCCTGGCGTTTGAAGCAGGGAACGACCTTCATCCCCATCTTCGGTTCGCCCACCGCTAGGTAGCTCATCAGGATCGTTACGACTCCCTCGAATTCGATGTTGATGAACTTGATCGGCTTGTCCAGGAAGTTGAAGGCCCCGGAGCGCTCGCACACCATGAAGGTGTGGACTTTCGCGGTTTTCTTCGCTATGTCGGTCATGTCGATCGGCGTCATCTTCGCCAGGCAATCCGGGCAGTGGATCCTGAAGGGCTGGTAGATGGAACCTTTGGTTTCGCACTTGGGATTGTCGCACCGGGTCGCCATCAGTTTTCCCTGGCTCAGGGACTCGAAAAACAGCGCTTCCCCACCATAGGAGTGCATGTGCGTCAGCTGCCGCGGGTTGGTGATTCCGACCAGCTTCCAATTTTCGTCCGCGCTGCGGATCGGCTGTCCCAGCTCAAGATGGTGAAAGTCACCTTTGATTTTATACTGTCCGTTCTTGACGGATACTTGTCCTATCTGGCTCATAATTATTCCTCCTCTACGCGTCCTTTTTAATGAGATTGTCCGGATCCTGCAGGATCGTACATGTTACGTGCGAACCGACGCCGGCGTGGCTGATGGCCAGGGCCCGCTTGGCGCCCTTTACCTGGAGGTCGGTCCAATCCGACGGCTTCTGGCGGCCGAAGGCCTTCCACCGCTTCTCGTCTCCATGGATCTCGGCCCATCTGTTCCAGATGTGGCACGCGATTTCGAATACCTGCATGATGCCGGTCGCGCCGACCGAGTGCATGCATCCGATGAGTCCGCCGGAAAGGTTCGAGGGCAGCTTGCCCGGCTTACCGGTCTTCGGATTCGTGTGATAGCAGTCTCCCGACTCGACATAGTCGCGGCCATGGCCGTAGGGACGCAGTCCGATGTCTTCATAAGTCTGTATATCGCTGATGGTGAAGGCGTCGTGGAGCTCGATGACGTCGAGGTCCTCGGTCGGGTCCTTGATACCGACCTGGTTGTAGGCGTAATAGGCGGCCATGCGGGCCGCGAGGAAGCCGGTGAAGCCAGGATAGCGCTCGCCGCCGGGGAACTCCTTCGCGAAGTTCTTGTACTGGTCCTTGCTCTCGTTCGGCAGGAGCGGGATCTCCATGTCGCGCCGGTCCGCGGGACGAAGGGTGTGAGAACCAGCGGTGACCCATATCCGGAGCGGCTTGTGGGGTGAATTCTTGGACAACTTCATCGCTGTCTCTTCATCACACAGGATGCCGCAGGCCGCGCCGACGCTCATGACGCAGCAGTCAAGGGCGCGCAGGGGATATGCCACCACCGGTGACTTGAGGACGTCTTCCACAGTGATCTTCATCGGGGCGTGCGCGTAGGGATTCATGCGCGCATAGCCGTGGTGCTTGACCGCGATCTCCGCCATGGTCTTCCGGAAGGAATCCTGTTCCTTGCCGAAAACCTGCCAGTATTTCTGCGCCATGACCGCATAGTACCCGGTGTAGATGTGCCCCAGGGGACCTTCCCAGTCCTTGTCGGCAGCGCAGGAAATGTAGAAGTTTCCTTCGTCCGTGGGGACTTCGTCCATCCGCTCCCAGCCCATGCAGAGCACGCAGTTGGAGTATCCGGACGCTACTGCCTTCAGGCCTTCCCATAGGGTCGAGCCACCGGTCGCGCCGCCGGTTTTCACGCCGACGTTTCCCAGTGGGTCCAGGCCGAGCCGGTCATGAATGACGGATTCGCCGAGAAGCTGATCGCCGAAGTGATCGGCAAAGTGGCCGTAATAGCATGTGTGGATATAGCTCTTCAGTTCAGCCGGGGACATATTGATCATCTCTGCCGCCTGAACCAGGGCATCGACGCAGAGCTCTTCCGTTCTCTTCTCCGGAAAGGCCCTGTCGAACTTTGACTGTCCGGCTGTAACAAGGTACACCGGCCTCATCAGTTTCGGAGTTGCCAATTGTTTGTCACTGAATTTAATCATAAACGAAACACCTCTTTTTAAAATCTTTATATAATCTTTTATGTGATGCCTTTATATGGTTCCCACCCAAACGACAACCGAGGTCGGGCTTTTCCCGAAGATCATCTCCTTACCCGGTATGGACCAGTAATGGATCGAATCCCCTTCCGAGAGCATGATCTTCTCGTCGCCGAGCTCCAGCTCGACTTTACCCTTGAGGACGCTCAGGAGCTCCTGGCTGTTCCTGATGTTCTTTCTCACCGGGATCGTCTTCCCCTGGTTTATGACGAGGATGGCCGTATCTATGACGGTACGGCTGTCCGGCGGAAAAAACCTCTTTGTCGCGAATCCGGACTGGGGCACGTCGATATCACTCCAGTCGCTTTTGTGTATCACCACAAACTTGACCTGACGTTCCACCTGGTTCAGGATATCGCCGGCATTGACTCCCATGGCGCTGCATATATTCATCAGTGTATCGACTGAAGGAGTGTTTACATTATTTTCTATCTGGCTCAAAAAGCCCTCGGAAATATGGGCCTTTTCCGCCACTTCCTTCATGGTCAATTTCTGTTCTTTTCTGTGTTTTCTAAGAATAGAGCCAAGGTTCATCGTATATTCCTACAGTGCTATAGCATTCTCATGCGATAGAGCAAAATGATCATTGTTTTAAAATTATACTTTGCGCTAATTATTCCCCCGCTCCCCTATGCGGAGGAGGAATAGAGTTAACAATTATTAATAAGTTACTTAACTTTAATAAATAATAAATATTTACCAATAAGAATTATTTATATATTGTTAATATTTACCAATAATAAATATTAACAAAACAAGTCAAGCAAAATGTGGAATAATTATTAAAAAATATATTACTTATTGATTCTTTTGTATGATTTAATTTGAACAAAAAAAGGAATTGTCCTCAGATTTGAGGATTTTGCTGTGGTGGGATTAAAATGAGGAAAACAAACACTGAAGGCGCGGTTTCGAAACCGCGCCTTCAGTGTGAATATACTCAAATTACTTCAATTTCGGGGGCGGCATCACCAAGCCTTCGCCGGTCCCCACGATCTCGCCTTTCTGGTTCGTCCAGGTCAGCTTCATCCTGAGCCACTTCCTCTCCTCGAGCTTCTCGATAACCTCGGTCGAAGCGGTTATCGTATCACCCGGATAGGTGGGAGCCTTGAAGCGGGTCTTGATCTCCAGGGCTATGGTGCCCAGGCCCGGAAGCTTCGTTCCCCAGACCGGCGCGATAAGGCCGTGGGGCAGGCCGCCATGGGCTATCCGTGTCTTGAACGGGGTCTTCTTCGCAAACTCCTCGTTCATGTGCATCGGGTTGAAGTCGCCGGTTATGGCCGCGAACAGCGCGATGTCGGTCTCCGTGATGGTCTTTGAAAAAGACGCCTTGTCCCCTACGTTGATTTCGTCGTATGATTTACCGAGTTCGTATTCCATGTGTGTCTCCTTGTTAGTTGGTTGGAGCGCGGCTCCGTTGGAGCGCGGCTCCGTTGGGGCACGGCATGCCGTGCCCCTTCTGCCGCGCCCTTACTACGATGCGTACTTCTTGATCAGATCCTTGGCGATCAGCACCCGCTGGATCTCCGAGGTGCCCTCGCCGATCTCGCCCAGCTTCGCGTCGCGGTAGAGGCGCTCCACCGGGAATTCCTTGATATAGC
>JAGNKX010000018.1 GCA_017999915.1 Spirochaetota bacterium | reverse complement strand
AAACGGCATGCTGAAAATTGAAAATCGCTATTCCATCATCCACATCATGAAATCCAGCAGGATATCATCAATCAGTTGGTTCGAATACTGTCTTCCCGTGGGAGCATGGGCGCTTTTCGAACTCCGGAAAGCGCCTTTTTATTTTCCGGCCATTATTGAACCAATTATAGGCAAAATTGCCGGTTCGAATATAGTCTTCCCGCGGCATTACGATAAGACTCGAACTCCTTTAATTTCTGATGATTAAATTATCCCCGTCCAGAGCTAAAGTTCCCATTTTGGGAATATTAGCTTGACAATAACTACTCGGCGAACTATCTTATCTTATGAGGATAATCGCCAAAAGTACGATTATAGAATTCTATAAAGACAGACCCGAATATTCTGATGCGCAGGGGCAGCTTGAAGCCTGGTACGCCGAGGTACGAGCGGCACACTGGAAGAAACCGTCAGATGTGAAGGCCTTATATCGAAGCGCGAGCATCTTGAAATCAAACCGTGTTGTTTTTAACATATGCGGAAACAAATACAGGCTGGTTGTGAAAGTCAATTATCCCGCTCAAATCGTTTTCATACGATTCATCGGCACTCACAGACAATATGACTCAATCAACGCTGAGGAGATTTAATATGAATATAAAACCGATTAAAAACAAAAAAGATTATGATGGCGCACTTAAGAAAATTGAATCACTAATGGATGCTAAACGCAATTCTCCCGATTTTGACGAACTTGAGGTGCTTTCAATACTCGTTGAAAAATACGAAGATGAGCACTTCCCTATCAAATCGCCCGACCCCATTGATTCAATAAAATTCAGAATGGAACAGATGGGTTTGTCGCAAAGTGATCTTGTGCCCGTAATCGGGAGCAGATCAAAAGTGTCCGAGGTTTTATCCGGTAAAAGAAGCCTCTCTGTAAGGATGATACGCGCCCTGCACGATACCCTGAAAATTCCTGCCGAGGTCCTGATTCAGGTAAATAACAATCACGCATCATGAATATAACAAAAAGAAATCCTGTGCATCCGGGAATAATACTCCTGGAAGACGTGATAAAGCCCCTCAATCTGACCATCACCAAAGCATCCGAGTGTATGGGTATATCAAGAAAAACCTTGTCTGAGCTGGTACATGGTCATTGCGTACTAACGCCCGAAATGGCAGTAAGGATAGGAGAAGCCACCGGCACCACTCCAGAAAGCTGGCTGGAAATGCAGAATAGACTTTCTCTATGGGAAGCCAAACAGCATCAACCTCGAGTCAAGCCTCTGGCTAATGTCTGCCGTGAAGCCTGATTTGAATTAAACATATAGCTTTCGTTCTACCATCCAGATCTTGAAATCCAGCAGGATTTCATCTACTGTCAATGAAAAATATCAGCCGGCAGTTTGCAGTTTTTCAGCAAGAAATAGCATATCATCAACCGGCAGGTTCGAAACTTCTTGACGGACCCATGCATATCGGCAACACTCTCCCTTGCTGATCTGCAAGCATATTCCGGGGGAGGATCGCCATGGCAAAAAAAAAGACGGATTCTCGGAAAACACCTAGGCCCAAGGCCGGGCAGAAGACCGCGGCGAAATCAAAACCCGCGCAGGGTAAAACGGCCCTCATAGCCGGCGCAAGCGGCCTCACCGGCGGCCATTGCCTGGAGTTCCTCCTCGATACGCCCTACTATAATCAAGTGCATGCCCTGGTGCGCAGACCCCTTTCGATCACGCACCCGAAGCTTAGCCAGCATGTAGTCGACTTCGATGATTCGGCCTCAATCCGCGACGCTATAAAGGCCGATGACATCTTCTGCTGTCTCGGCACCACAATTAAAAAGGCCGGCTCACAGGAGGCATTCCGGAAAGTTGACTTCACCTATCCCGTGACCCTTGCACGGGAGGCCGCGTCACGGGGCTCAAAGCGTTACTTCATCATCACGGCTATGGGATCGAATCCCCGTTCAAGGATCTTCTACAACCGCGTGAAGGGCGAGGTCGAAGCGGCGGTACGGGCCCTTCCCTACGAGTCTGTCCATATATTCCGCCCGTCGCTCCTCCTGGGAGACCGTCAGGAAGTCCGCGCAGCCGAAAAGATCGGCAGCGCCCTTGCCCGGATACTCAATCCTCTCATGGCGGGCCCCCTCAGACCCTACCGCGCGATCCAGGCACGGGCCGTAGCCTGGGCCATGGTCTATTCGGCGATTGCGCATCTCCCCGGCGGCGTCATGGAGTCGCGGGAGATCCAGGCAGCATGGGATATGAGAAGGTGAACGGCGTTCCCCATCGCATCCGCCACTTAGCCACACTATGATACAACATGAAAACAGCAGCTATTGATAAACATCCCGCAGTGACGGTTCTCTTCTCAATTGCCGCTTCGCTTTTGTTCATCCCCTTATTCATATTTCGCGGCATCGGATTTCTTGATTTCTGGTGGTGGATGAGTATCGCGCTGATCCTGCTTATTTCCGCCGGCATATTGATAGATCATGATTACTTCACATCCTTTGCCCTGGATATGAAAACAGATACATCGCGAAAAATCATCGCCGGTCTCGGTGCGGCCTTTATTCTCTTTGCCGTTTTTTTCATAGGCAATGTTCTATCTCGACATATCTTCAGCTTCGCAGGCGGGAATATTGACGCAATTTATGGATTCAAAGGAGGCGCGGCGCCTCTCAGGATCATGATCCTTATGGCATTGATCATCGGTCCAGGCGAGGAATTGTTCTGGCGCGGATTTCTCCAAAAACGCTTTTCCAGTCACTGCGGCGGATGGACCGGATATGTACTGGCGACCGCCATCTATACGGGCATCCATGCGGCAAGCGGCAATATAATGCTGGTTCTGGCCGCGCTGGTTTGCGGCATCTTCTGGGGATTTCTCTATTTAAGGTATGGTTCAATTGTTATCAACATAATCAGCCATACGGTTTGGGATATTGCCGTGTTTCTTCTCTTTCCCTTCACCGGTTAGGAACATGGACCTCGGAAATCAGTGCTATAACAATGTTTTTTCTCATTCGCTTCCCCGTTGTTACACTTATAAACATTCGACTTACGGAGAATTAAACAATGTCAAATAATGAAAAGAGACAGATACTGAAGCCCCGGATCCATGAATCGGTCTTTATTGCCGAGGGGGCCCGTATTTACGGAGACGTTGAAATCGGTCAGGGCTCAAGCATTTGGTTCAATGCCGTGGTACGCGGCGACGAGGGAAAGATTACCGTCGGATCGAACACCAATATCCAGGACAACACAGTCCTCCACAGTGACTTGACCGTGGGCACCCGCATCGGCGACGGTGTGACCATCGGCCATGGGGCCATAATACGGGGATGTACAATCGGGAACAATACCATGATAGGCATGAACGCCACCGTCATGACCAATGCCGAAATCGGGAATGACAGCGTGGTGGGTGCAAATACCTTCGTCCCTTACAACAAGAAATTTCCCCCTCGCTCCCTGATTATGGGAGTGCCCGCGCGCCTTGTCCGTGAGTTGAGAAGTGAGGAGCTGGGTATGGGGAAAATCGCCACAGACATATATGAAAAGTTGAAGAAAAAATACACCGATGGCGAGATTATTGGCCATAGTTGAGATGTCTCTCAATCGGCGGTCCTGGTCAATTTTGCCGCATTATGTTTTGCGCGATCTCATCCCCTGAGCAGAGCTCCGGGATTTACGCGCGCCGCGATTAACTCATGCTTGACAAAACGGCTCATTCATGGGACAGAAAAATATCGGGAGATTCAATCTTCACGAGCTCTGATGATCTCTTCGACATGCTTACCCAGAGGGATAAATGAATCCACAAACCATTCCGGCGCAGGTGCCCGGTTTTGACATCGAAGAAGAGATTTACGCAAGCTCCCATACCCGCATACTCAGGGGATACAGACAACTCGACCGCCTGCCTGTCATAGTGAAAATCCTCCAGGCAACCGATCCGACACAAGTGCAACTTGTCCAGTTTGACAACGAGGCCGAATTCACGCGCGACCTTGATATCCCCGGCGTTCGAAAGGCCCTGGGCACAGCAAGGCTCGAAAGCCTCCACGCCCTCGCCCTGGAATATGTGCCGGGAAGGACCCTTCGGCTGTCCTTCGTGGAACAGCGTCGCGGCCTGGGCGAATTCCTTGACATTGCGATCCAGCTTGCAGGCATCCTGGGTGAGCTTCACAACCGCCATATCATACACCGCGACATAAATCCCAACAATATCATAGTGGATGAATCATCTACGCCGCGGGCGCACCTGATCGACTTCGGTATCGCCTCCCGACTAAGCCTCAGGCTTTCCAACCTTGGCAACCCTGACCACCTGGAAGGCAGTCTCCCCTACATATCTCCGGAACAGACCGGACGCATGAACCGCGCCGTTGACTACCGGACTGACCTGTACTCCCTCGGCGTGACACTCTACGAGATGCTTGCCGGGAACCTGCCCTTTGAAGCCCATGACGCGATGGAATGGGTCCACGCGCACATGGCGCGGACACCGGCCGCCCTCGGTCCCGGCGTCCCGCCGGCGCTGGCCGGCATCATCGCCAAACTGCTGGCCAAGAACGCTGAAGACCGCTACCAGTCCGCCTTTGGATTGAAATACGACCTTGAACAGGTTCATGCCGGCCTGAATGATTTTGCCCTGGCCCGGCGCGACTACTCGGGCCGATTCCTGCTCCCGCAAAAATTATACGGCCGTGCCAGGGAAACCGCGGCCCTGCTGGAAGCCTTCGATCGCGCCGCAGCCGGCCGGAACGGCGCCGAATTACTGCTGGTGACCGGGTCCGCCGGTGTCGGCAAATCGGCCCTGGTGTACGAAACCCACAAGCCTATCACCGCCGCTCGCGGCCACTTCATCCAGGGCAAGTTTGACCAGTTCCAGCGCAACGTCCCCTACGTTGCGCTGGTGCAGGCCTTTGACGGATTTGTCCGCCTCCTCATGACCAATTCTGACATCGAGCTGCGAAGCTGGCGCGAAAAGCTCCAGGAGGCCGCCGGAAACATCGGAAAGGTCCTTACCGATCTGGTGCCATCGCTGGAGTTGCTCATCGGCGCACAGCCCGATGTCCCCGTTCTGGACGGCTCGGCCGCGCAAAACCGCTTCCACTATGCGTTCAAGAACCTTGTCCGCTCCATGGCCAGCCCTGAACACCCTCTTGTCCTCTTCATTGACGACTGGCAATGGGCCGATCTTCCCTCCATCAACATGCTTGAGACGCTCCTGTCCGATAAGGATATTCGGAACCTCTTGGTAATTGCCGCCTACCGGGACAACGAGGTCGACGCGGGGCATCCTCTCACCGCCGCAATCGAGAATATCCAGAGGGAAGGCGCACCGGTCCAGCGCATCACGCTCCAGAATCTCTCAACGGCTGACGTGCATGCCCTTGCGGGAGATGCCTTGAAAGGCCAGGATGAGGATCCTGACGGATTGTCTGACCTGGCCCGGCTGGTCTACGAAAAAACCGGGGGCAATGCCTTTTTTGTCGGGCAGTTCCTGAAGACGCTTTACGAGGAAAAATGTCTCACCTTCGACTTCACCCTCCTGGCATGGCAGTGGGACATGGACCATATCCGGACCAGAGGTTTAACCGACAATGTCGTTGATCTGCTGAGCCGCCAGGTGCTAAAATTGCCGCCGGAAACCAGGAAGGTACTGCAATTCGCCGCATGCATCGGCAATCACTTCACGCCGGCCCATGTTTCCGTAATCGCCGAGCAGGAGATGGAGGAAGCCAACCAGGCCCTTGCACCGGCCGTGATGGAAGGACTCCTCGTGCCGAACCATATCCATTTCCAGAACATGACCGGCCAGGGCCTCGAATATCAGTTCGTCCATGACCGTGTGCAGCAGGCCGCATATGCCCTCATCCCGGAGGACGAGAAGCAGGAGCTCCACCTGCAGATAGGCCGATTGATGCTGGTCAAAGCGGAAATCCATCACGGCGAAATCAACGAAACATATGAACAGCTCTTTGAGATCGTCAACAGTCTTAATAAGGGAGCGAATCTGATCACCGACAGCGCCGAACGTCTGATACTGGCCCGGCTGAACCTGACCGCGGGAAACAGGGCAAAAACCTCCACTGCCTACGCGCCGGCCCTGGCCTATTACCAGGCGGGAATGTCATTGCTTCCCGAAGAAGGATGGGAGCGGGAGTATGATCTCACCCTGGCCCTGCACAGGGCCGCAGCTGAAGCGGCCTTTCTCTCCGGGGATTTTGCAAAGACCGATGAGCTTACCGACACCGCCCTGATCCAAGCCAGGACCATCCTGGATAAGGTACCGCTCTATGACGTCCAGATCCAGGCCCAGAACGCCCGGAACAACCCCCTTCGCGGCATTGAAATAGGACTATCGACCCTGCGCGCCCTGGGCATTTCCCTGCCAATGAAGCCGTCCAAGATCCGGATCGGGGCTGCTTTGTTGAAAACGAAGTTCCTCCTGCGCAACAGGAGCTTTGAGGAATTGCTGGAGCTGCCGATGATGACACGTCCCGCCGCTATCGCGGCCATGCGCCTCCTGTCCCTTATTTCCGCCACCGTTTATACCAGGGCCCCTGATTTGCTTCCCTTGACATCGCTGACGATGGTTTCCCTGGCAGTGCGATACGGACAGTCCCCCCAGTCGCCCTATCTGTATGCCGGTTATGGGATGATTTCCGGAAGCGTGCTGGGCGAGATCGATCGCGGCTATTAGTTCGGCATACTGGCGATGCGCCTGATCGAGCGCGCCGAATTCCAGATAAGCAAGGCCAACGCGATATTCATGTTCAATTTTTTCGTCAGGCACTGGAACGAGCATATCCATGAAAGTATCGAGCCCCTCCTTCGAGGGTATCACCTGGGCCTGGAGTGCGGCAATCTGGAATTCGCCGCATGGTGCGCACTCACACACCCGGTCATGATGTTCTGCTGCGGTGAGCCGCTGACGCGCGTCGGGGACCAGGCGGTCAAATGCCTGCAGATGCTCTCCCGGATCCGCCAGGAACAGCAGCAGGAATCGCTGCGCCTGTTCCTGCAGATGGTGCTTAACTGGCGGGAAAACGCCGGGAACCCATCGGCGCTATGCGGTTCGGCCTTTGACGAAAACGAGCGTGTTCCCGTGTATCTGGAACGGAATAATCTCGAGGGACTTTCCGATATCTATCTTTACAAGACGATACTGGGATACTGGTTTCACGACTATCGAAAGGCCTTGGAATATTCGCGGCAGATGGAATCCTACCTGGAAGCCATGCTCGGTTCGCACTTTATCGCCCTCTATTACTTTTACGACGCCCTGATCCGCCTGGCCCTCTATCCCACGGCTTCTCCAGTTGAACGATGGCGGTGGCGCATCAGAATCAGCCGCGACAAAGGCAAATTTAAGAAGTGGGCGAAGCACGCTCCAATGAACTATTTGCACAAATATGAATTGATCGAGGCCGAATGGTGCCGCGTATCAGGCCGCAACGATCGCGCCGGGGAATGCTATGACAGGGCCGTCTCCCTGGCCAGGGAAAACCGGTTCCTCAATGATGAAGTCCTGGCCTGCGAGCTGACCGGACGCTTCTACCTTGAGCGCGGTCGCATGGAGCTGGCGGAGCATTATCTCAAGCGGGCGCACCGTACCTGCCGGAAGTGGGGCGCGGACACCAAGGCTGCGCAGATGGAGAATCTCTATTCCGGTCAGCTCTATCGGCAGACGGCCTCGGACGACGCCGCATCGTCAGCGACAGGCGATTCCCGCGAGACCGCTTCGCCCTCGCTGGACCTCGCCAGCATTCTCAAGGCCTCGCAGTCCCTGTCGAGCGAGATCGTCACCGAACGCCTCCTTGTCAAGCTGCTGCACGTCGTGCTTGAAAACGCCGGGGCCGAAACCGGGTACATTCTTCTGCCCCACGGTGACGCATGGCATCTCGAAGTGGAAGGCCAAGCAGGCAAAAACGGCATTCACAATCACGCCAGGCCCCTTGCCGATACCGACAGGGTCTCCCTTGCCATCATCAACTATGTACTCCATACCGGGGAGCCGGTCGTGCTCAATGACGCAAGCCGCGAGGGCCCTTTCAGCGGCGACAGGCACGTTACAGCCGCCGGGACACGCTCGCTTCTGTGCCTGCCCCTGCTGAGTCAGGGCAAGCCCAGCGGCATACTCTACCTTGTGAACAACCTTACCGCCGGCGCCTTCACACCGGACCGCATCGAAGTGCTGCGCGTGCTGGCGTCGCAGGCCGTTATTTCCCTCGAAAACGCCCAGCTATACGGCACGCTGGAGCAGAAGGTCGCCGAGCGGACCTCGGATCTCGCAAGGACCAACCAGCAGCTCGCCGAGGCGCGGGACCTTGCCGAAGAAGCCACCCGTGCTAAAAGCGACTTCCTGGCGCGGATGAGCCATGAGATCAGGACCCCCATGAACGCGATCATCGGGCTGTCTCACCTCGCCATGCAGACAGAGTTAAGCGCGAAGCAGGAGGACTACATAACCAAGATCCAGGCATCGTCGCAGAACCTGCTTGGTATCATCAACGATATCCTGGACTTCTCCAAGATCGAGGCGGGCAAGCTGAGTCTCGAGAGCATCCCTTTCAAGCTGGATGACGTGGTGGAGAACACGTGCAACCAGCTTGCCTTGAAGGCTTCTGAAAAGGGCCTGGAGCTGCTGTTCTCGATCGCGCCGGAAACGCCCCTGCGGCTCAAGGGCGACCCGCTGCGGCTGGGGCAGATATTGCTCAACCTATCCTCGAACGCCGTCAAATTCACCGACAGGGGCGAAGTTGTCATAACCGTCTCTACACCGGAGAAGGATACCCCGGCGCCGCTCCTGCGCTTTGAAGTGCGCGATACGGGGATAGGCCTGACGAATGATCAGAAAACCCGGCTTTTCCTGGCCTTCAGCCAGGGTGACAGCTCCACCACGCGCAGGTTCGGGGGCACAGGCCTCGGCCTTGCCATCTGCCAGCGCCTCGTTGACATGATGGGCGGCGAGATAGGCGTGGACAGCGTACCCGGCCGGGGCAGCGCCTTCTGGTTCACTGCCCGTCTCGGCCTCGCGGATTCTCTGCCATCGGAGGAACGAATACTTCCCGCCGGCTTGAATAACCTCAAGGTGCTGGTCGTTGATGACAGTGAAACTGCCCGGTCCTTCCTCACCGAGATGCTGGAACGATTCGATTTTTCCGTTACATCCGCCGGTTCCGGCGAGGAAGCGCTGCAACTCCTGAAACCTCCTTCTTTCGCAGGGAAGCGCCGCTTCGACCTCATCCTTCTGGACTGGAACATGCCGGGCATTGACGGCCTGGAGACGGGCCGGCGCGTAAAGGAAGCCCTTGGCTCTGACGCCCCGAAGCTCATCATGGTGAGCGCTTATGGGCGCGATGAGATATTCAGGCGCTCCCAGGAGCTGGGATTTGACGGATTTCTTATGAAGCCTGTCGGAGCATCGGTGCTCTTTGACACGATCATGGAGGCCTTCGGTTCGCCGGCAAGGAAACGCCACGGCGGAAACCGCGCGGCCCTCCTGCGTCCGGAAGGCTTCGACGCCGTGCGGGGCGCTACAATACTCATGGCCGAGGACAATGAGCTGAACAGGCAGGTAGCGACGGAGCTCCTTGAGCAGGAGGGTTTCTGGTTGACATCAGTGGAGAACGGACGGATGGCGGTGGACCTGCTCCGCTCCGGAGGCGGGAAATCCTTCGATCTCGTGCTCATGGACCTCCAGATGCCCGAGATGGACGGTTTCGCAGCCACTCAAGCGATCCGGGAACTGGGGATCGACAAGCTGCCGATCGTGGCAATGACCGCCGACGCCATGAGCGGCATGGCGGAACGCTGTCTGGCCGCCGGCATGAACGATTTCGTCACCAAGCCCATCAATCCCCAGGAAGTGTTCGCGGCCCTTGCCCGCTGGATCCCGGCCGGCACGCGGACGCCCAGGCCCCGGGCGGACAAACCGTCGGCCGTTGCGCCCGTGCCGCGTTTGTCCAATATCGATACCGTTGAAGGCCTGCAGAGAGTGGGCGGTAACGTTGTCGCATACCGGAAGCTTCTCAAGGGCTTCGTCCAGAACCAGGGCGGCGCCTGCGAAGCTGTCCGCATGGCCCTGAAGCAGAAAGACACAAAGCTCGCGGTGCGCTCAGCCCATACGCTTAAAGGCGTTTCAGGGAATATCGGCGCCGTGTGCCTGCACCAGGCCGCGGCGCAGCTGGAAGCCGCGATCAAGGATAACGCCCCTTCAATTGATGAATTGACGGCGCTTTGTGAAACGATTCTGGATTCCGTGGTAGCCGAAATAAAGACCATGTATAGCGCCCCTGCCGAAGTGAAGGCCTCAGATGCATCGACGCCGCTGGATCTGAAAGCCGCCATGCCGCTGGTCGAGCAGCTGAAACTATTGCTGAGCGACAATGATACCCAGGCTCAGAGCCTGCTGGAGGAGCTGAAAGCCCTTGCCGCCGGCACGGACTGGACCGGTCCGCTCAATGATATCGAGGCAGCCCTCGAGCTATATGATTTCGACGAATCCCTGCGCCTGCTGGAAAGACTCTCCGGATAAGGCTGAACATTCCATCCTGTAACGCCTACCGGCGCTTTAGCAGTATCGCGGTGAGATCGTCCCTCAAGGGACGGCCGCCGATGAAGCCCTCCATGTCTGCGACGAGGCCGGCCATGATCATGTCGGTGCTCCCGTCGGGGGCGCGCCTGAAGGCATCCATGAGACGGCCCAGGCCGTAGCGGTTCTTGGCGCCGTTGACGCATTCCACGAGCCCGTCCGAATAGGCCAGGATCTGGTCTCCCGGATTGACATCGAATTTCACGGTCGTGAACTTCGGCACGATGGTATCGATGCCGAGAAAAGAGCCGCGGACGTCACGGCCGGCGTCGTTGATCACGGTCACGGTCCCGTCAGCGCCGCGCCTGAGGAGCTGCGGATGGCCGGCATTGACGTATTCCGCGGTGCCGTTGGTGAAGCGGATGAGGATGCCGGTCATGAAATCGTCCAGCTGGCCTATCTCCATCACGAGCTCATTGTTGATGGCGGCGAGCACCTCGTCCAGAGGCCGTTCTTTCATCGACGTAAAGCCCTTGAATACCAGTGACCGCGCTATGATCGTGATAAGACCTGCAGATACCCCGTGGCCCGACACATCGAAGAGCGACACCCCCTCCAGCATGCCGCCGGATTCGTAAAAATCATAGAAATCCCCCGATACCGGCGAAAAGGGCCTGAAAACGATGCTGATCTCCCAGGCGGTGTCCGACGGAGGGGCGCTGTGGAACATCCTCGCCTGTATCTGCGCGGCCATCTCCATTTCCGTCTGCATCATGGTCTGCATCTTCATGAGCTGTCGGTTTTCCCTGAGATCGTATCCGACGAACACCACGCCCAGGAGGTCGCCTTCGCCATCCCTGAGAACCGACATGGAGAGCCGCACAGGTATATCATACCCGTCGCGGGGAATAAAATTGACCTCTATGCTGTCGTGATCCAGGGGTGACTCCCTGAGCCCCGACATCGCTTTCCCGATGAGCTCATTTTCCCGTATGAATGACGTTATCTTCTTCCCCGCGATATCCCCCTGCTCCATCCCCAGTATCCTGGAGGAGTGCAGGTTTGTCTCCTTGATGAAGCCTTCACGGTCCGTCAGGAACAGGAGATCGTTCATGCTGTTGATGATCTCGCTGGCGGCGAAGGAGGTGTCGATCTTCATCATGCCGTGCCTGTTTATGGCGTACCAGAGACCGAACATCCAGACCAGGATTATTATAGGCGCTACCAGTGGGATGCGGATAACGCCCGCGAAGGGGAGGATGTTGTCGCAGATTGAAGCACCGGTCAGCGAGATGATCGACGTGACAAGAAATATCCTCACCTGCTTCTTCACGCGCCGGAAGGGGCTTTTCTTCCCCCAGCGGTACAGGGCGAACCAGGCGATTCCCAGTACTCCGTAATAGGCGGCAAGATAGAGGGTTATCCAGACGATACCGATATCGTAGACCGTGGTCCAGCCGCCGGGGACGCGTCGCAGTATCGCGGGGTCTATGAGGAACCCGTTGACCCAGACGAAGGCGACCGTAGGCGTGCCGTAGACCACGAGAAAATAAAGTTTGCCGATGATGCGCTCGTTCCTCGACAGCAGCGTCACCAGGTGCACGATGTAGGCTATGAAGAAGAGCCAGCCGAGGGTCGACAGCCGGTACCAGCAAAAGGCGGTTTCCACGTCGTCGCTGCCGTGCATGAAGGCGTATGCGAAGGACCAGAGGGCGAAATTCATGCACACGACAAGCATCTGGACATTGATGCGTGACTGTTTATTGAGCTGGTATGTTGTTATCCCCAGATAGAGATAAATCATGAACGACAACAAGAGCAATGTGGAAAATCCGTTCACCTCATCACTCCGCGCCGTCAGGCTTCCTGTTTGATTCAGACAATGTGTTCATTGCTTGGTTTCGGCTGCATTGTCATAAAAATGCAAACCAGACAGTTTACCACGGTTATTATTTCATTGCAAGAATAAAATTATTCTCCATGAATAAATCCGGACGACAGTCGTACATCGGGGGTAAGGAGCAATCCCGCTCGTCCGTTATTTTCATTGGTCAGGAATACATATTGTTGACTATACCCCTTAGGGTCAGTACCTTATCAATAGTTTCCGCCGGGATACATCGCTACATGTTTCATACAGGAGGCGCGGTTATGAAACATACTACACGGGTTCAGGAAAGACTTTATCTTACCTATGCTCTCCGGGTATTTGAAAATGAAGCGTTCATCGGCTTTATCGCGGATATCACCGAAAACGGTGTTATGATAATTTCCGATGTTCCATTCACGGAGGGCATGAAGAGCCGACTGAAAATGGTGCTCCCCTCGTCATTCGTCTATCGGGGAAACGCTGAACCGGGCCGGTTCATTGAATTCACCGCCACATGCAAATGGGTCCAGCAGAGTAAAACCGATGAAGATCACTATATTTCCGGCCTGGAATTCTGGGATATCGAAGCTGAATCAAAGGATGTTATTCTCTCACTGATGCGGGAATGCCGCATGAAATAAAATAGTGGCTGGTGCGCCATGAATGAAAAGAAAGCGTTGATCGCCCTTCAGTTCTATGATAATACCGCGCGGTTTCTGCGGGAGGCTTTCTCCTTTGCCCGCGAGAAAGACTCGAAGATCTTTATCGTCCATGTCATTGAGGAATACGCCAACTATTCGCTATATTACGATTCATACAAGTTATGGGAGGAATTCCGGGCCAGCGCCGTGAAAGAAAGCCTTTCAAAGATCATGAAATACCTGAAAGAAGTCGAGTCGAGCCCCGGGGACATCGAGCCCGTCATTGAAGTGGGTGATCCCTGCGACAAAATTCTCGAAACCGCCGACAGGCTCAATGTCGACATGATCATAGTCGGCCACCGTCCCCACACGGTGGTTGACCGCATCCTTCACTCCAGCACCTGCGAAAAGATAATCAAGTATTCGCGTCGATCGGTTTTAAGCCTCTACATGCAATGATACCGTAACCCGATCAGCTCCCAGGAACTGCGGCGCTGTATTAACAACCTGTGGCGGCACAGTCCCGCGATTCATTCTCCAGCTTGAAGAAGCCTATCTCGGTCTTGAGCCTTTCCGCGTTCTGCGCGATATTCTCTGTGGACGAGGAAAGCTCCTCGCTGGCGGCGGAGTTGTTCTGCGTGGCGTCATTGATTATGGAAACGGACTTAACTATCTCCGATACGGCGTTTTTCTGCTCCTCCATGGCGATCTTTATCCCCTCGGCTTTCTGCAGAAAATGCTCCACATCATCTTTTAAAATATTATTTATCTCCATGTCCTTGCCCGTCAGGTCCCCTATTCTCTTTACCGCGGTGCCGAAGGCGCGGAGCCCTTCGAAGATCTTCTCTATGTTCACGATGGCCTCGTTCAGGGCCAGGAACGACTTCTCCATGCTGGTGTTGGTCACCCCCACGATCTCGGATATGCTCTTCGCGTTGACCCCGGCCTGCTCAGCCAGCTTGCCGATCTCGTCGGCGACCACCGCGAAGCCCTTGCCGTATTCACCCGCCCGGGCGGCCTCGATGCTCGCGTTGAGGCTCAGCAGGTTTGTCCGATCGGAGATATCGTTTATCAGTCCCGTGTAATCCAGCATGCGCCCGGCGTCCTCCGTGGCCCGTTTCATCAGCTGGATGGTGTCGCTGATCTTCTTCTTCACGTCCTCGATGTTGATGTCAAGGCCATTCTTGACGCCCATCGCCTTGTCCATCTCCCGCTCTTCCTCTTCGACGATGGAATAGAGCCGTTTTATATTATCGATAAGAGCCAGGGTGCGCCTGTTCTGGTCATCGATGCTTTCATAGATTGCATCAGACCCGGCCGAGATCTCCTCCAGGGTCGACGAGATCTCTTCCACCGTGGCCGCCGTGTTCTGGCTCTGCCGGGAGACGTTATCGGCGGTGCCTGCCATCTCCATGGCCGAGGTGTTCAGCTCCACGGACATGGACTTGATCAGCGACAGGACCGACCGTATCTTGAGAAGGAGCCTGTTCATGTACACGCTCATGGAGCCCACCTCGTCCGTGGTTATCATGGGTATGAAGTCGATGCCGAGGCGGCCCTGGGCCATCCTGTCCAGGGATACCTCGATGTTCGCAACGGTCTTTTTCAGGGATCGCGCCAGGAAATAGGCGGTCATGACGCAGGTGCCGACCATGATTAGGGTCAGGAAGGCAAAGTGAACGACCTGGTTATCGAGGCGGAGAAGCCCGGCGCTTGTCATGGTTAAAAAGGTAATGAAGATCGTAAGGGGCGGTATAAGTATAGCCGCCAGGGCGAAGAGAATCTTCGGGAAGATATCAAGGGGACGGTACGAATCCCTGTCGACGACAATCCCCGCCAGACGGGGGTCCTCCAGCAGGCCGGACAGGGAAAGCTCTGACTGAAACATGAAAAAGGCCGCCGTTATGGGCATGAGCATGGCCATGGCCAGGGTGGCCACACCCAGTCGCAAATCTGTCATACTGCCGGCGAGGGCGATAATGACGGTGGCAACACCCACGCCCACGGGAAATCTCAGCAGCATCGATCTGGCCTCGAAACGGGGCTGCTGCAGCAGCTTGATCTTGCAGGACCTGAGAACCGCTTCGTCATGAAGGGCCGCGTCGTTCAGCGATGCGAATACAGACCTCAGTTTCAGCCATCGCATGAGCACCGCCAGGGCCAGGTTCGCCGTTGCGCCGATGGAAACGCCGGTGAGATAGATGCCAAGGTCGCTTACATACCCCCCCGCGATCATGATGAAATAGGTCAGCAGCACCACCGGCATTGAATGGGCGATGATCTCCAGTGAAAGGGTGATCCGCGTAATAGAATATTTTTTGTTTTTCATGGAATACTCCCGGCTTTGCAATAACGATAAGGCAATGAGACTATTGTAAATAGCCTGTATTGCTTGATTGATACATACCAACGGGGCAGGTGTCAGCTTTTACAATAAAAATTAATCATCGGGATCTGATGCAAGATTGAAAAATTGAACCGCCTTTTCAATAGCTGATGATATTGCTCATGACAAATATTTGGAGGGTACTGGACAAAGTCCAGTATTTTTTGTTACCGTACCATTCATATACTGGAAATACTCATTATAAAAATGATGATTCATGTAATGGCGTATAAGCGAGGCGGCCGTTCACGGCCGCCTGATTAATATCTACAAACCTTTTTTAAAAAGCCCTGGCAGCACGAAAACGAAATATAGTGACCTAAGGAAGGAAAGAAGGACCACGAGGAATAACACCGCAAGTTTATAGTGCATCTTCATGATTTACCTCATTCATCTTATACAGGATTCCACATATTCCTGAAAAACCACCCCATTGGAGCCTTTTCTGGAGCCATAAACGATAATGTCAACTGGCCGCGCATGAACGGCGCAAGGATGGATTTTTTACTTGATTTGATCCAAAGAACATTTCCAATGTCGGCTATTTATAATGTGTACAAAGATAGTAATCGGTTTTTTCGACATTTAAAATCCCGCCCGTGATATCCCTGAAACCGCTAATACGTATACCGATGTATGGAATCGTATATGGAGTCGGTTCTGGAATATCAATATACGATTGATTTATTATAATCTGATTATAGGGTTTTGCCCCGCTTCCAAAAGAAAGTATATAACCTGGATCACCAATGGGAGGAGTAACCATAGCATCATTTGTAAAGATATACTTACTGGAAGAAAGGTCTATTTGGACCTCCCCGTATGTCGCCCCGTCCAGACTTCCATCCAGGGTGATTGTTATTGGGTATGTTCCATTCCAGGATGAGCTGCAGGCGCTGTCATTGCTTGGCGTAATACTTGATATCTGAAGTTTTGAGGGTTTTGGCGCAAGCAGGTTCGACAAATAGACGTTTTGGTTCAACAAATAAATATTTAACATGAGTGATGTCTGGAGCTTCGCATGATCTTTATTCTGAGCCGTGTTATTATCGCAACGAATTATTGAGAAAATGCAGATGATAATGAAGCAGAGTCCTGATAATAGTTTTTTCAAAGGAGTACTCCCAGTATTATCCAAATTATGCATGCCGGTGACACTTCTACAGAATCCCGAATATTCCCGAAAAACCCTCCCGTGGGGGCCTTTTCAGGTTCTGGATACATTTTTCTAGAGGATATATAATTAATTATAAAATAGTATTACCAAATCAGTCGTGTCAATAGTCCGCGCATGAACGGCGCTTCCCGAAGCATGAACGGCGCGTCATCATTGAATTTTTTTCCTCAGGGTGTCCAGATAGAGACGCCCGACGGGTATTTCCGTATCGTCATTATCGCGGAGTCGAACCCGGTACCTGCCCGAAGATACGTGGGATATGCTGTGAACATAGCGGATGTTAACGATATGGCTTTTATGTATCTGGACGAACATGTCCGGGGGAAGGCGGTTGATGATTTCTTTTATCAGTAGCGGCACCCTTATATCCTGTTCAACCGTGTGAATGATGATATTTCGTGAATATGCCGTGACATAGTAGATATCCCTGAATGGAATGAAATAGGCCCTGTTCCGGTCATTGACGGTGATCCCTTCGGCCGCAGTTCTCCGCACGTTCCTGAGCTTCAGCATGGTGTTCACCCTGGCCAGGAGCTCCTTTACACGGAAGGGCTTCACGATATAGTCATTGGCCCCCGCGTCAAAGGCGGCATCGATGTCGGCCATCATGTTCTTCGCGGTCAGCATTATCACCGGAAGCTCTTCAGGCGAGCGGTTGAGTCGAATTCTTTTGCACACGTCATACCCGGACATGACCGGCATCATGATGTCCAGAAGCACCAGGTCGATGGTTTCGCCCCGTTCGATGATCTCGATGGCACTGATCCCGTCCGGGACCGTCTTTACTATACATCGTCTTGATTCAAAGTAATTCTGTATAACCCTCAGGCATACCGGATCGTCATCGACGACCAACAGGACCGGGCTTTCGAAAAAGTCGTCGGACTCCGCATCGTCCATAAGCAACTGGCTATCGGCTGCGCCGCCGGTCATCGGCGCCTCGGTGATGCCGGTGATGATGTCGGACTCATCCGTTTCATGGGCCGTTTCCTTCGAAACCGGCAGGGTGAAGATAAAAACTGAGCCCACGCCCTCCCCCGGTTCCACCCTGATTGCGCCGCCATGGAGTGCCACGATCTGCTTCGCGATGGCGAGACCGAGCCCCGTTCCGGGATACAGGCGAGTATCGCCTCCATCGACCTGCCGGTAGGCCTCGAAGATCTTTTCCCTGTATTCTTCCGGAATGCCGATGCCGGTATCCGACACGCGCACTTCGATCATAGTATCATTGCCGGCCTTATCGCCGCTCCCGGGCCGGTGTATGACCCGGGCGGACAGCACAATGGAGCCCCGGGGTGTGAATTTGATCGCGTTGCCGACGAGATTGCACAGGACCTGCCGGATTCGGTCTTCGTCGGCATGAGCAGCGGGAATGCCGGAACCTATGTCATTGATAAGCTTCAGGGGCTTCCCTCCGGCCAGGGGAAGGGAAAGCTTAACAACCATCTCGCTCAGGGAATGGAGGTCAACGGGCCGCATGTTCAGGGAGAGCCCCTCGTCCTGCATTTTTGCCATATCCAGCAGGTCGTTGACCATATCCGCCAGGCGGTGGCCGCTCGACGCGACAAGGGAAAGGTTTTCCCGCACCTTCGGGGAAAGGCTTCCCTCGGGGTCCTCAAGGATGGATTCGGTCAGTCCTATCATACCGTGAAGGGGCGTACGCAGCTCGTGGGACGTGTTTGCCAGGAACTGGTCCTTGATCCGGTCAAGCTGCCTGAGGGAAATGTTCTTGTCGGCAAGGTCCTCCGATAATCTTTCCACTTTCCAGAGGGCCCTGGAAAACCTCCGGGAAATGACCATGGTGATGACGACGCAGAGTATGACGACCCCGTACTGTGTGAGCGTCGTGGTGTTGACGATCCACATGGCGTACAGGATGTCATTGACTGCCCCGGCAAACACTGGAGTGAAGCCAAAGACGAACAGTATGGCATCCGCCCTCCGCTTAATTATTACTTTAACTAACACATAGGCATTGTATATAGTAAGTATGATGCCCAGGATAAAATAGACTCTTATCAATTGTTCCGCAGTTTTGAAATCGACAAAAAATAGCACGACAACATAAAGAGCGGCCAGGACCTGATAGAACCGGACGAAATAAGTAGACATTTCTTCGGGGAACAACGATTTGATGGTCATCTGGATAAAAGGGACGCTGATGACAACAGTTATATAATTCACATAATAGGGGTACTGTGGAATGGCCAGTCCAACGGGGAGAATGGGGAACTGATGATTGAGGGTATTAACCGCCAGAATCAGGCAAAAAAATCCAAAATAGAGGGAAGCCGAATCCTGGCGCCGGAAAAAATAGAACAGTATATTATAGACGGAAGCAAAGATAAGCAGTCTGAACACGACCATGTCGACGGTGTGCGTTCTTGATTGCCTCTGTATCGTGGCTTCTTCATTTTCCAGGAGAACCGGCCGGTCAATGCCGCCCGATTCATAGTCACGATTAGAAACCTGGATAACAACCTCGTTCACCCCCTCCTTCATGGCGAAGGATAAATATCTTTTATTGTGTATGAATACATAATTCTCCGGGACATTGGACCTCCCATCCACGCATCCCCTCTCATCAACGAGTTTTTTATTGATCCAGAGCCGGTACGCAGAATATAGGCGATGGAGGATAATGGTTTTCTGCTTACCGGAGGGACCGCTCAGGATCTGGAGGCGGTAGGTGCCCTGGCCCATACCGGGCAGGGTCACGCCATTGACGATCCCGCCTTTCCATAAACCAGGAACGGTCAGGTACCCGCCATGGCGCTGCTTATCAGCAGCGGTAAAATCAGATGGCTCCAGAAGCCGGTTCCAGTGAAATTCCCATTCACCGTCAAGGTTCAATGAACCGTCCCGCTGGAAGTCCCAGCCCTTCAGGTCAATGGTCCCCTTGACGGCAACAGGCTTTTTCCTTTCCGGGGAATTACTGCCGCAGGAAATTATTATCGGAAGTATCAGACAGCAAAAAATTTCCAGAATTGTAATAATTCTTTTCGACGGAAGACGCAAAATCATATACTGATATGGTTTTTCAATTGCGTAATTGTCAATTTATTTAAATCAATCGGTTAAAATCTTGTCATCATTGGTTCTCAATAACTTACCACATGTTAAGATTTTTTCAATCCAACGATTTAAATTGGTGAAATGGTTTCTCCCTTGACTTGTGAAATCGCAACGTAATTGAGTATTAAATTATTAGAAACTATCTTAAAAATATGCAATAATAATCATGTTTGTCATTGCGAGGTGCGCAGCGACGAAGCAATCTTGATATTGATGAAGATAGTGTCATGATAATTCGAATATTTGCATGTTTTCATTACTATCACCGACAAGATCGTTTCGTTTCACTCGCGATGACAGGTAAGATAGTGTTCATCTGTATTTTTGAGATGCCTTCTACTATATTAATTGAGAACAATTCGCAAACGGGTCACAGATTAACTGTACTCAGCCTGAGGGCACATCTTAAGCTAATGATACGTGAGATTCCGGGATCTGATATATGATAATCAGGGAACTCCATTCAAAGACCATCCTGTCGTCCTCTAAGATCTATGACTATGTCATCAATCCCTATGTGGGCTGCGCCCATGGATGCCATTACTGCTACGCCCGCTATATGAAGAAGTTCACCGGCCACGGTGAGCCCTGGGGCGAATTCGTCGATATTAAGATCAATGCCGCCGAGTTGTTGGAGACGGAAATAAAAAAGAAAAAGCCCGGAAGGGTATGGATCAGCGGGGTCTGCGATCCTTACCAGCCCCTGGAGGAAAAATACGGGATAACCCGGAAGTGCCTTGAAATTCTTGTCGGCAACAAGTGGCCTCTGACGATCCAGACACGGTCTCCCCTGGTTTTGCGTGATATTGATGTGTTACGGCAGGGAAATTACATTGAAGCCGGCCTGTCCGTCACAACCTCCGATGATTCGATCAGGAAGATCTTCGAGCCCCGGGCGCCGTCCATACCGGACCGATTGCACGCCCTCGACCTGCTGCACCGGGCAGGCATCAGGACATACGCTATGATAGCCCCTATCCTGCCGGGGGCCGAACATTTGATCGAAGATTTACATGGCAAGGTTGACTATGTCCTTGTGGACCGCATGAACTATCATTACGCGGATTGGATCTACAGGAAGCACACGATGTTGGACAAACTCACCGATGAGTTCTTCCGCCGCACGGGCCGGGAACTGGCCGAACAATGCGAGAGAGCCGGGATTGAATGCAGTGTTTTCACATGAGGGAGTGTACTACCTGGTTGAATTCGCGACACCCATAGGTTCATAATACGATAGTTAAACGTTCTACCGCCACGTCACACTGACCGCCCCGGCAGGGCACGACTCCACGCACTTCATGCAGCGGGTGCACAGGTCGAGCCAGAGGGCGGTGACGCGCCACTGTTTCGGATCATAGGGATTTTCCTCCACTGCGCCGATGGTCTGGTGGAGTAGAAACACGGCGGGCTCGCATTTCCGGAGACAGGCGCAGCATTCCCGCGGATCGACGCCGACACCGTCGCCGCACTTTTTATAATCTATGGTTATCTTCGTTTTTCCCTTTACCCGGTTTTCCATATCAATAATCCTTCTCGTGGCCGGCGACTTCGTCGCGGGGCGTGAGATGAATGGCGTTCTGCTTGCACGCGTTTCTGCAGAGTCCGCAGCCGAAGCACTTGTCCATGTTGATGGTGATCTTTTTCCGCGTCTTATCGAGCTCGATCGCGCCGAACTGGCAGAGCTTAACGCAGGCGCCGCACCCGATGCAATCATGCTCGTGGTGGTGGACGATGTACTCGGCCTTGAAGATCGACTTGATGCCGTAATCGAGGCGGGGCCGAAGGCCCGCGCACTCCGGGTTCGCGCAGGAGCAGAGGTTATTGATGTAGGGATAGGGCCCGAACCAGATGGTGCCGATGTAGCCCTTCCGGTTGTGCTCTTTAAAACGATCCACTGCCTGCTTCCGGGTGAGGAAATACTTGTCCTTTTCCGGGATGAAGCGCGGCAGTTTGTCCACGATCTCGGACATGACGCCGAAATTGATACAGCAGGCCTCTTTTTCACCGCGCGACATGTAGCGGCACATGCAGTTCTTCTCAATGATTGGCTCGGCCGCGCAGGTCTCGAGGATCGCGATGGCGTCCTCCATGGGTATCACCTGGCCGATGTGCCCCTCGGGCTTGAAGGGATTGGTCGGCGGATTGGTGCTGTGGAGGAGGCTCTCAGCCGTGTGCCTGATGATCTTGCCGATCAGGGGAATGCGCAGCTTGTAACCCATGCCCACTGCGTTGAAGCCGTGGACCTTGCGTACGGACATCTGCTCGAAATTCTTGTACTGCTCCATGAGGAAGTCGCGCAGGTTGTACTTCTCGACGATTTCGTTGGAATAGTGCTCGGCGTTGAGGTACCACTTGCCGCCGGCGCCGTGCTTCATGCAGAGATCACACATGCTTTTCCTCCATCTTCTTTCTTGCCGTTACGGCCATGCGCTTCACAACCGGGATCCGTACGGCCGGTATATTGGCAACGAAGCCGGCAAGGCGCTCCATAAAGGTCGAAAACATCAGGTACCGCGGCTTCTTCGCGAGTTTCACCAGGTCCTTTGCCACGTCATTGCCGTTCCTGGCTCCAGAAAAATAGCTGGCCAGGAAGCCCTTCCCCTTGTTCATAACCAGGTCCATCGGGATGGGGCCGTAGGCGGATTCGGCCACGGCGCCCGTCTCCGTGTAGCCGGGAAAATATTCGCTTACGATGATTCCCGCTTCAGCCCACTCCCCCTGGATGGTCCTTGTCCAGGCCGAAAAGGCTCCCTTGGAGCACGCATAGGGAGTGTAAAAGGGTATGCCGATCATGAATCCAGGCGTGCCGACGTTGATGATGTGGCCGCTTCCCTGCTTCTTCATGTAGATATAGGCCTGCTGCGACGCGGTGACCGGGCCGAGGAGATTCACCGTGAATGCGCGGAGCAGGTCCTCCCGTTTGATCTTATCAGAGCTTTCGACGATGCTCGTGGCCGCGTTGTTTATCAATATATCGATCTTTCCGAAGTGCTTAACTGTCTTGTCCACCATGGCACGGGCCTGCTTTTCATCGGCCAGGTCGGTTTTGAGCACCATGGGCTCCTTCAAGAATGACGCAAGCTCGTCGAGAAGCTCCTTCCGACGGGCGGCTATGGCGACCCGGGCCCCGGCCCTGTCGAACTCGATGGCAGCCTCCCTGCCTATGCCAGTGGAGGCGCCGGTGATGAGGACCACCTTTCCTTCCAGTTTCATGGCCGCACCTTTTTCGCGCCGCCCGACGCTTTGGCCTTCTTGCCGGCCTGTTCGGCCGCATGGGCCCCGGCGTTTCTCCCCGAGAAGATGCAATCAGCCAGGGAAAAGCCGCTCACGTAGGAGCGGGAGCAGATGCCGGCAGCGCTTCTCCCAACGGCGTAGAGCCCGGAAATGACAGCCCCATCGGTCCTTACAGCCTGTGACGTGAGCCCCTTCACCTTCAGCCCTCCCATGGTAAGGCAGGTGCTGGGGAACTTCATGGTTTCGATGCGGCAGTCTATGGCATAGAATGGCGGCTTCACTATCTTCTGGAGATAGTCGGCCGGTTTCTGGAATTCCCTGTCAATACCGGCATCGCATAATTCATTGTATGACGCGACGGTGCGCGCCAGGGCCGCGGCAGGGATCCCGCATTTTTTCGCCAGATCTGCAATGGTGTTTGCCTTTTTGCGGTTCATGTGAAGGTTCACGAAGGTGGTGAGTTTGCGGTATATTATATGGTTCTGTTCGCCCTTGAGGATGCTTATAATAGAATTGCCCAGCTTCTCCTCACGCTTCGTCTGCAGGCGGCCGTCATTGTGCATCGTGGAATCTATGATAAGGTACGCCCTGCGCTGGGTCTGCTGTGTCACGGCCCGGCTTATGCTCGCGCCATAGAGGCTCTCGTCGCAAAAGCGTTTCCCCTCCATGTTGGCGAGAACGCCTGATACAAAGGCCACCGGCGGATAGAGAAACCGCGAGGCCGCGCAGACATCCACGGAGCTCAGGGTCCCGCCGGCGCTCAGGCCGAGCTCCATACCGCTCCCGTCGTCGCCGGCCGTTCCCAGGGGAAGGCACCCCTTATAGGCCGGTGCGTATTCATTGAATTTTTTCTTGTCATAGACGAACCCGCCGGAAGAGATTATCACGCCGCCTTTCGCACGGATACGGACGATCTTTCCGAATCTCTGTTCCACACCGGCCAGCAGCTTCCGGCCCTTACTGCTGACAAAACCGAGATTGAATAAGAGGCCGTGCAGCGCGGTCACCAGTGGCGATCCGCTCAATTCACGCACCTCGATGCCGATCACGGCGCCCCGCTCGTCGGTGATGATCTTCTCGGACCTGCAGCGCCAACGCAGGGTAACGCCCCTGTCCCGGGCGGCCTTGAAAAGTGTCACATAGAGATAGCCGCCGGACATTCCCTTTCCCATGGGGACATGGCCCCGGGGAATGTGCGAATCCTTGTGGGAATACTGCTTTTCATTGCCGGAATAATAGAGGCCGAACCCTCCCGGGGGCTGGTTGGTCTTGCCGGGGAAATAGGTCTCGGGAATCTCCAGGCCGAGCCTTTCGAGCCAGTATACATTATCAGCGCTCCGGTCGCAGAAGGCCTTCATGGCCGCGGGGTCGATCCTGTCCAGGGGAGAGGTCGCCGGGTTGCTGGACATTTCACGCATCATGTACTGGTACATCTTTTCCGGCGTGTCCTTGAAACCGGCCGCCTTCTGGTGCTTGGTGCCGCCGCCGGAGTATATGACGCCGCCGCTCATCCTGGTGGCGCCGCCGCCGGTAAAACGGTCGATGGCGAGGACCCGGACTCCCCGGTCGGCCGCTTCGATGGCGGCGCAGGCCCCTGCACCGCCGAAGCCCACCACGACCACGTCAAATTCTTCATCCCACTGTTCTGTGGTATTGTCTGGATTCTTAACATTCATAATGATTTGCCTTCTTGGTTTTTTATCCACCCCCTGAATCCCCGGTGTGGGACATCCCGTGGTCCAGGCTTGACAATCCCCCCTCCGGGGGGTTGGGGAGTGTTAGATAAGCTTCTTAATTTATATTGACATGCTTCTTGTAAAACTCGACGCACTGCTTCATTCCCTTGTCCCTGCCGATGACAGGCTCGAAGCCGAGGTGGCTCCGCGCCTTGTCCTGACTGAAGGTGAATCTCGCCGTGAGGTTATGGACTTCCAGCCGCGTCATGAAGGGCCGCGGACCGCCGATGTAATGGAGGCATTCCGCGAGAAAACCGAGAAAATACATCGGCATTTTCGGGATTGACCGCTTTGGCATCCGGTATCCGAGGCCTTCAATAAGTGGCCTCAGCCATTCCATCAGGTTCATTGGCTCGTCGTCCACGATGAAATAGGGCTGACCGCCCACGACCTTGGGCTTCGTTATAAGGCCTTCGGCGGTGAGGATCTCGGCCAGGACCAGGTTGTCCACGTGGGTGTTGTCTATGATGGCGTCGGCCGGGCCTATGGTGGCGACCAGCTTTCCCTTGAGGAGCTGGTCTATGAACTTGGCGAACATGTAACAGTCGTCGGAGGCACCCCATATGCCGCCGGGCCGGAGCGACGCTGTCCGCAGGCTCCCTTCCCCGTCAGCGGCCAGGACGAGCTTTTCAGCTGCGGTTTTGGTTTCTCCGTACAGGTCCAGGTAGCTTTCAGCGTAGGGCTTGGATTCATCGCCGCCGAGAACAGGCCTGGTGTCAAAGCACACGCAGTGGGAGCTTGTGTAGACCAGGGCCTTCACGCCGCTTTCCCGGCAGGCCCGTATGACGTTTTCCGTGCCATGGACGTTGATGCCGTACACGTCCCGGCGCACCGAGGAGCGGCAGAGGCCGAGGAAATTCATGATCGCCGCGCAGTGGAAGACCGTGGCGCATCCAGCGGCTGCCGCGCGGACCGTATCATAGTTTCGGATATCGCCGGTAAAATAGGTAACTCCGCGGAGGGGTTTCTCTTCCGGCTTGATATCCAGGGAATGGACGGTACAGCCCCGATCGAGGAGCTCTTTTGTGAGGGCGCGGCCCAGGAATCCCGATCCTCCGGTCACGAGACAGGCTGGTCCGAAAACAGGTTTTTTCTTTGCCATTGAAATGACTCTGAATAGACGATCCCGATAATCGACGGAGATCAATATGTTTAATCACTTAACTAAACAATAATTCTAAAAAGTCATTGGTTGTCAAACTGTTTTTTGTGGACAGCGCCATGGTTCTGCAGCAACCGCAGTCATATATTGGGGGTATGGAGCCATACACCCGAAATTATAATGCTACCGCTCTACAGCGACCTGCCGAGTTCGTAGCCTGCCCTGGTCGCCTCGAAGACCCTGGCTGGCTCGACGGAATCGCCGATGTTGTACACTTCCGGCGCCACCCGGGCCTCAAGGCACTTATAGTAGAGCGTATCATCGGGCTTCGCGCCCGTGGCGAATATTACGAGGTCGGCCCCAAGTTCTCGCACCTTCTCCTTGACCTTGATGTTGGGGACCAGCGGCACGATGATGTTGTCCGGAATGATTGGTTTCCAGGTGATATAGGGATTCGGGACTGTCGGCGATATGTTCTGCGCCACCTCCACGCCCCCGCCGGTTACCCGTATGAGGCGCGTGCAGTTCATGAGTTTCACCCCGGCCCTCTCGAGATAATGGATGAGGAACCCCCTGTTGGCGGTGCATGATTTTTTCATGAACGCCGGAAGCATCTCCACCACGGTAATGTCTTTCTTGTCCATCTCGTAGGCGAGCATGTGGGCCACTTCGCATCCCACCTCGGAGCCGCCGATGATCACGAACCGTTCCTTGTCCCGTGCCATCTCCCTGTCGGCCAGGAGGTCCACGGCCTTCACGACATGGGGCAGGTCTATTCCAAGCACGAGGGGCACCCTCGGAGAGGACCCGGTGCACAGGACAATGACGTCGTATCCCTCGCCTACAAAGTCATCCACCGTCACCTCGCGGCCGAACTTGATCGAAAGGTCATAGCGGTTCTCGAACCGGAGCACGGAATTGTTCAGGAACTCGACGTAGTTCTGGACCTCGTACTTCATGTTCGGGATCGAACCGGGGATCAGGCTGCCGCCGGCCTGGTTACGGCGGTCAAAGAGTGTAACGCTATGGCCGCGGGAGGAAGCGATGCAGGCGCAGTACACCCCCGCCGGGCCAGCCCCGATGACCGCTATCCTTTTCTTGGTCCTTGCATGGAACAGCTCGTATCCCGTTGTCACGTCCTCGAAACCGGTCACGGGATTCACCGCGCACTTGATATGCCCGCCGGTGGGGACCTGGTTGAGGCACCCTTCCTGGTCGCCGATGCAGGGGATGATGTCACGGAGCTTTCCCGCGTAGGCTTTCCGGGGCCAGTGCGGGTCCGCCAGGAGCGGCCTCGCCAGCATCACCATGTCGCACTTGTTTTCCCGCAGGGCCCGCTCTGCCAGGTCAGGATAGCCGAGCTTACCCACCGCCACGATGGGAACCGGAACGTTCAGGTTGGAAACGACCCTGTTGGCGTCGAAGTATTCCTTCACGATGCTGGACACTTCAAGGTATACGCCCGGGGCCATGGCGTTGGGGGGATGGAGAAGCCACCAGTTGTCATAGCACCCGAGATCGACGTCGAATATATCGACGCCGGCCTTAACAAGGTTCTTCATGTAGTCGAGGGTCATATCCACGGTGCGCTCGTTCCTGAACTTTTTAAGGAGCTTCTCGCTGTCCATTCGGTTGCCGTAGGTCTCCTTCAGCGCCAGGGTGAGGTCGATGCGGTACATGATCGGATAGCGGTCCCCGGTGCGGCGCCGCACCTCCTCGATGAGGTCTATGCCGAAGGCCTGCCAGTCCCGGTACCTGCCCAGGCTTCTCCTGTTGAAGGCCGGGTTCGTCATCTGCTCGAGGAGGTATCCCTCGTGTCCGTGGAAATAGACGCCGTCCAGGCCCATCTCCTTCGCGTCAGCCGCGTTCTGGCCGGCGTTCTTTATGAGCCTGGCGCACTCGCGCCCGCTGAGGGGGCGGCAGAACACCAGGGGCATGTAGAAGCTCCTGTTCCATGAGGCCGAAACCGGTATCCGGTGGCGCTTTATCAGGCATTCAGGGCTCCCCACCCTGCCGAGACCCGGCGTTAGCTGGATGAACACCCGCGCGCCATGGGCGTGGCACCGCTCCGCAAGGTCCTTCCAGCCGGCGTAGTTGGTCCTGTGGCTGTCGATCCTGGGGAAGATGCCGAGATTGTCCGCGTCCTCAATCGAAGGGTCCGTGGTGAAATCGACCGGCACCAGGCCGGTGGTTATGAGCCCCACGCCGCCCCGGGCCCGCTCGACAAAATACTGTATCATCTTGTTGTTGGGCCTGCCGGTTTCGTCGGCCATGTTCACGTTCCCCATGGGGCCCATGACAATGCGGTTTTTTATCTTGAGGTGGTTTACCTGTATGGGGGAAAAAAGGCTGGTATAGGGATAGAGATGGTCGGTCATCCGCCCGCAGAGCAACTGCTCGCGGTCATTGTACCAGCCGCTCAGGTTGTCGATGAGACTTTTAACCCGTTCCTGGTATTTCGGTTTTATATTCATAACAGGCCTCCGCCGCGGTCATCAAGGAGCCGCCACCTATTATGATATAGTAAATGATGGGTAACGCAAATCCCGCGTTTTTATTAATAAGATGTCACAAATAACACCATGGCCGCCGTCACCTTTATGATTATGACGCGTTCAGGGTTTTTCATGGCTCGCGCGCACCTACAGATCAGCGGGCTTGCCGTGTACGACCCTGCCGCCCACAATGGTCATGAGGACCCTGGCGTCCTTGATCCTCTCCTTCGGCATTGTTAAAATATCATCGGAAAGAATGACCATATCGGAAAGCTTCCCGGCCGTCAAAGAGCCTTTTTTACGTTCCATGCCTTCTGCGTAGGCGGACCCCATGGTGTAGCCGTACAGGGCCTCGTAGGGGGTGAAGCATTCAGCGGCATTGAGGGGCCCCTGCTTCCCCTGCTTGTCCTTGCGCGTTACGGCATAGTATATTCCCAGGAGAGGCTCGTAATCGACCTCGGCCGGGGCGTCGGACCCCAGGGCAACGGGAATGCCGGCCTTCAGCAATGTTTTATAGGGATAGGCCCTGCGCGCCCGCTCCTGACCCAGGAGCGTGAGCTCCTTTGTCGGGGTGCACATTGCAAAGGGCTGAACGCAGGCGACAACGCCAAGGCTCTTCATGCGCTGAACATCCTTCGGATCGACGATCTGGACGTGCTCTATTCTCATCCTGAGATCCTTGGTCCAGGGATATTTCTTCTGGGCTTTCTCAATGGAGTCAAGGACCATCGCAATGGCCCTGTCGCCGATGGCGTGTATGGCAAGGCGCTTCCTGTTCCTGGCGGCCTCAAGGACGATTTCATCCATCTCGGCGGGCGTATACCGCGGCGCGCCGTAATTCTTCGGATCATCTGCGTAGGGCTCGCTGAGCCAGGCCGTCCGGGATGAAAAGGCGCCGTCCGTAATATATTTGATGATATCGTAGCGCACCCACAGGTCGTCCTTTTTGAACGATGTGAGGAGATTGAAGGCCGGCAGATAGGCGGTCCCTCCCAGGGGCCAGCAGGAAATCCGGCACGTCAGTTCATTGGCCGCTTCCATTTCCTGGTAAAGCCTCGCTGTCATGGGCACCCAGGTGTTGTCCTGGACCGATGTGATCCCGGCCTTCGCGTACAGGTCCAGGATCCTGGCGATCATCTTTCTATGCAGGGCGGAATCAAAGATTATTTTCATGAACTTGTCATCCCTGACCGAACCCATGGCCGTATCGCGGAGGATCCCCGTCGGCTCATGGTTCGCGTCGCGCACTATCTGGCCCCCCTTCGGATCGGGTGTGTTTTTTTCGATTTTCATCAACTTGAGCTGGTACGAATTGACCCAGGCGGCATGATTGGCGTACTGCTCAAGATATACGGGATTATCGGGAACCACCCTGTCCAGGATCGACTTGTCCGGGTTCTTGCAGGTTGTATAGTCCCAGAGATTCCCGTACACCGGCTCTCCCTTCTTCTTGCCGCGGGCCTCTTTCTTCACCAAATCCGCGATCTCCTCGCAGCTCAGGTTCCAGAGCATGAGCTCTGAAAAAAATGTCCCTGCCCCGAGGGAATGGACATGGTTATCGTTGAAACCGGGGATCACGGTCTTGCCCTTCAGGTCGATCTTGACCGTATTTTCAGGGGCCTGCGCCAGGGCCTCCCTGGCGGAACCGACATAGCGGATCGTTTCTCCCATTACAAGGACCGCCTCTGCCCTTGGATTCGCGGTATCAACAGTAATAATGTTCCCGTTATATAACAGCAGGGGCTGTACTCTTTTTGGCTTATAATCCAACGAAGTAAAAAAGGACCTGTATACCAACACAAGCAGTACTATTATTGATAATCCCACCAGTGCCGCTGCTGAAATCGAAATCCTTTTGATCCATTTTTTCATGAGCTTATTCCCTCGCTAGATAGAGTCAAAATTCGTGAGACACCTTGGTTTTCCACCATATTTCAATGCGTTTTCAGTCAAGCCCTATTTCCACAATTGCGTGAGAGAAATAGAAGTGAGCCGTATCGTGTAAATGAGGATCAGTGCGATGAAAAAGTAGCGGCTCCGGATGTTCACGCCCGAGAACCCCTTGAGCATTTTTCTCGGGATGAAATAAAGGAACCAGGCCAGCACGGCCAGGAGCGAGCCGACGAAGAGCGGATAGATCAGGGCATTTGACAGGGTGATCGCTTCATTTTTTTGGTACAGATTCATCTGCCCTGCCAGGACAGTGATGGGCAGCGACAGGCCCGTCACGAAGGGAAAAACAAGGATAAAACCAATGACTTTGCGTTTTATCGAGGGGACGTCGCCAGATTTCCGTGATTCCTTGTTTAAGATATACCAGTGGAGGAACGTCCATCCCCCCATGAACCCGAAGGTGACAGGCATCATTATCGCCGGATGCATGATGGCCGGGAACAATTCCATGAGCACCACCGTAAATACGGCCGAAAGCAGTATCACGTTGAAAAGAAAGGCCATGGCGTCGACGGTTGAGAACCGTATCGGCTCCTCCGCCCTGAAATTGACCCTGTTTATCAGCAATCCCGCCACATACATGGCTGTAAGCAGAAGACAGATCCCGCAGAGGATCATGACCTGTTTTTCCGATACCGGTCCCGATTTAACAAAGAGTAAATTAAAGCGCGGATAGATGACAAATCCCACTATAAAATCAGCCGCGAGTATTGCCGCATCAAAGAGATTGGACCACAGTTCCGGATTGGCGGTGAGGGTTTTCCTGGTTGTTCTTTTCTTCATCGGCAACTATACCTCGCGTACATTACTCATTCCGGGAAGCGTATGGAAACCGTTCTTACCTACCTTGCGAGTTCAACCTGGACATTTCCCGTGCCATTGACGGTGCACGACAGTTTCTGTCCGGAGATGGAGCAGGAGCCTGTGGCGCCGGAAGGCAATGCATAGGTCAGGGTCTTGTCGTCTGCGTAGTGCTCAGGCAGGAATATCTCCGTGGCAACGCCGGAAAGGGTGTGGGTCCAGGTCATGGTGAAGCCGCTGTCAGTCCTGGTGAAGAGCCCTGGAGTGCCGGCGATCTTCTGCGGATAGGGCCGCGGCACGCAACTGGCCCGCAGCTGGCCGGCGTCGTCGACGATGCTGAAATCCTCCATGTTCCACCCGTCCTTTATGTCGCTGCGCCATCCCGGCGTGTAGCACCACTGGATCGCCGAGGCGAAGTGGTCATCGAGCCAGTCGTACTGGGCCTCCATGTATCCGGCGATGTTCGTGATTGTCGCGGGAGCGCCGAATTCGCTGAGCACCAGGGGAACCTGCCACGCCACTGCCTTGTCGCGGAGCGCGTTCAGCGCGGGTGCCGGGCTCCCGCCCTGCCATGATTTAAAGAGGGTGACAAATCCGTCGTAATTATGGGGCGAATAGGAGAAATTGCCGAAGCCCGGCTTCGACATGGTGTTCGCCACCATGCCGCTGGATACGATGGCGCTGGGAGGCACGAAAAGTATCGCGCTGGGATGGCGACCCCTGATCCTCGCGGCCACCAGCTCGTAGAACGCCGACAGCTGCGCGTCTGTGCCCCAGGGCTCGTTGATGAGCTCATAGCCGATGACGTTGTCATACTGCGACATCTTGTCCGCCACCGCCTCCACCATTTCCAGGTAGCGCGTCCTGGTCCCGTACAGGTCCAGGTGAAAATCCTTCCAGGTCTTCTGGTGCATGGCGTCGATGACCATCATAATGCCCCATGAGGCGCATGCGGCGCCGTTGTCCGGGGTCTTCAGGGCCACCGCCGGCGTCACGGCCCACGACGGGAACCCCTCGCCGCAGCCGCTCACCGAATAGCGCGAATATCCGTCCTGGTGAAAATCGACCATGACGTAGATGTTCTGGGCCCGGGCCCACTGAACGACCTTTTCGTAATAGTCCAGGTAGCTGTTTTCGAAACTGCACCGCGTCGGCTCGAAGGCCTCCCAGGTGAAGAGGAGCCGGATTGTATTGAAGCCCCAGCCGGGCAGAGGATCGAGCATTTCGCTGGTAATCGGGGTGAAGGGAGGGACCTTGGAGTTCCCCGCCACGTTGACCCCACGGAGGATGACGACCCTCCCCTGGTCATCTTTGAAGTAATCACCTTCGGCCGCCAGGGGCGCGTCGGCCGGGGCTGGAGCGGCATAGGGGAGCGCCGGGCATGGCGCCGGAACCGGCCCAACCGGCGTATTGTCGAGCCAACTCAGGTAGGCCATGAAAGGCCCCTGTTTTTTTATTGTGCTGCTCGTTTCATTATCGCATGAGATTAAAATAGACAATGCGGCCCAGAGGAGCAGGATGATCGCTTTTTTCATGACAGGGGATGTAATGCCGCTTAGACCGGCCCGCACCTTCGGTATCATTAGTGCGCCAGGACCGGCTGATCTTCCGGCTTCTCCATCCTGGGAGCCGGACCCATGTGGATCGCGTCCATGGGACAGTTGCCGACGCAAACGCCGCATCCCACGCATTTTTCCTTTACCAAGACCGCGAAGGCCTTGACATCGCCCTTGAAGGACGGTTCGCAGATATTGAGGGCCTTCACGTGGCAGAACTCGCCGCAGAGAAAGCAACCCGAACAGAGGTCTCTGTCGATCACCGGCTTGGGCCTTTCGGATATCTTGAGGCGGGCAACGACCGCGCCGTTCATATCGATTATCGCCCCCTTGGGGCATCCCATTCCGCAGACCGAGCAGTCAATGCACCTTTCGGCGTCGACAGCGTGCATGCTCTTCAGTTCACCTGATATGGCGTCAACGGGGCATGCCCTCTTGCAGGCTCCGCACCCGTTGCAGAGATCGGTAATCTTGTGTGACATGGAAACCTCCTGAAATCGGCACCGAGGGTGCCGCATTCATTCATATCTTGTAATGTCATCGCCGCATGCGGAACATGGGAAGTATCGCGCATCACAGCTGATTTTGTTTTAACAAAATCATTATTATGTCTATGTACAGGCCGGAGAGAGCGGTTATCAGTCAAGCAAAAAAAAGGATGTTGGACTTACGAAAAACGCGGATTGCTATAAATTGAAAAGGATTTTTAAAAAGCAACTTTTATATTATTGTTATAACATTTAAATTCAAAATCATTCCATGTAGTGTAGCACAGTACAACGATGAAATTCTCTTTCCCATATCCCGACATTACGTGCACGGACAGGATCGTTGCATTGGAAATCTGCCATAAAAAAGGCTTGATTTTTATCATTATTGGATTCAGCATTATTTGAGAAGTTCAGTCGCTTCTCCGTCATTATTCGAGAACATTCTTCGGAACAGGTGAGATAATGAAAAAAATGATCTCCTTGGCTTACCCAGTCACCGTCCTGATATTTGCTTGCATTCTATCTCTTCTGCTTCTTCCCGGCTGCAAGAAAGACACAGACAGGAAAAAGAACCTGCTTGAAGAATCGCTAATCGCGGCCCATGAGATTGACGAGGGCTATGACTATGACATCGAGAATCTCAGGCTGATGAAAGTTGAAGTGACCGAGCCCAAGGTCCTTATCGGCCATACGTGCAAATTGAAAGTCTCCATTGAATCCTCCGAACCCCGAACCGCGAGGGACGTTCCGGTGAGCTTCTACCTGTTGAACAACAACGATTTGAAATCGGAAAACGGGGAAGTCCGGCAGATATACATAGGCTCGCCGGCAATTGACAGGGTCAAACCCGGCGCTAACACCTATGATGTTGAAATAGTCATCCCCCAGGTGGACGGCCATTATGGAAGCTACACCCTTCTTTCCGTTTTTCACGACTATGTGAAGAATTTCGACCTTGGTCAGGAAACTTCCGTCGAAATGAAGGAAACGGCCGGAGAAAAAACAAATACCGATATACTGCTGGAAAAAAAAATTACCACCGATGTGATCATCACCAGCGAATACGCGAATTCCTGCGATCTCTATATGCCCGAGCTCATAATCCAGGACGATGTCATTATTATTTTTACCGACAAGCTGGATGATAACTCGCCCAACGACACGGATGCCATTCACGGCACCGTCAAGGCCATGGCAAACGGCGCCGCCGCCCGCAACGTGAAAATCAAGTTTTTCCTGAAATCCCCGGACGGCACGATCGCGGAACCGCTTGCGGTGGCGAGCCAGTCCGACCAGACGCTGTACAGCCTTGATTTTGCCGCCCTGGAAGCGTATGTTCCGGTCGATCAAGGCTTTGTGCTCGATTTCCCGTCCGACCTCAGGACGAAAGTCGCAAACTACATGGCGGGTCTCGGAAAGAAGACGTCCGCCTTCACCATTTCAGCGGAGATCGAAGGATCGAGCGAAGCCCCCATGATGAACAGCAACAATATTAAAACCCATGAGGTCCGGATCGTACTGGACAACCCGCGGGAGGCCAAGGAAAAAGTTTCGAGCAGGCTCCTTTCCCCCCTCCAAACCATCCTGAATGGTTTTTCACAAACTCTCAACGCGGCTCCCGCGGAAGACAAAACACGCCATGACTGGTGGGGGCCGCTGGCAAAGGATCCCCATGCCGCGTATAATTGCAATGGAAAAGAATGGTTCGGCATCGGATTTCATTTCGATACCTGTGGATACAACATCTGGGATAAAAGCGATCATTCACGGGACATGATCAACCTGGAAGCCAACGCCAACATACCGCTCGTTCTTTTCACCAAGGGGTTTAAAATCGTATCAGCCGAAGCTTACATTCATGCCGCCCTCTCCGACCTGCTCGGCCTGCATTCCATGGAAGATGAGTTTCATAAGAAAGGAAACGACGGCGCCGTGCACAGCAAGGTTCAGAACGACGGGAGCGGTGAAATGAAATATAATAAAGATAAAATTTGCGGTTTCTCCGTACGGCTATGCATTCTTAATGATAAAGAAGTTTTTAAATATCAACTCCCCGGATTGAATTTTGAGTGGAAAACAGAAGACATGAAAGATGTCGACACGATTTTTAAGGATGCCGGCACATATAAGACCAAGAACCCGGACTTCAGCAGGGGCCAGGCTTACTTTGAAAGTTCAAAGGAGAAGTTGCGCGCCAATGTGACCAGTCCCTTTTCATCACCGCCATTGGACTCGAAAAAAAAGGATAAGAATCCCAAAAATCTCGCTTTCTATTCGGAAATATCTTATACGGCGACTTTTTTTGTCCTTGTCGCGCCAATTTCAATTCGACTCGCCGGATTCTTCAGTTTCGGGATCGGCGGCTTTGCGAGAATCAAGAATAACATTTCCATTGGCATCATACCATTTGCCAAAATCGGCTGCAAGGTGGAAGGCCTGGTGGGCGGCACGTTCCTCGGAGGGGGCATCGCGGTCACGCTGGAGCTGCTAAAGCTTGAAAACAGGAATCTGGCGTGGTGTGATTTTGACGTACAATCGAGAAACGATCCGAATAATACGGATAAAAAAGTAAAAATGCGCTTCAACTTCGCCATTCATTGCGACATGCTGCTCTGGGGCCCGAAAGGCGATATAAAACTCGTTCTGTATTATAAATTCATTAAGTTCTGCCATAAAATAATTCCCTGCGGCCTTGAACAAAAGAAAAAGGAACTGCCGGTTTACAAATTCCCGATAGGCGAGGAGCCGCTCTGGAACCCCGTTTTTCTCGATAAAGCACATTTATTGCAAATCCCACTGGAGTGATGATATGATGGTCCGCACCAACCTCATTGCCCGGGCTTGCGATCCCCACTATAACAACACGGAGTGGATATGAAAAAGAAAATTATCATAACATGCGCCATACTCTTGGGAATAGGCGCGATCGCACTGATATCTTATTTCTTCATGGAAGACCCGATCGATCTCAATTGGAAGAAAGACGGGAAGTACATGTACAGCCTGAAAAATATCAGCATTATCGAATTCGTCGATCCATTGACCGGATTTACCAGCCATTCAAAAATCGCCGTTTCCGGGACGCTAAACTTCAGGATCATCGAGATTGATGAAAAAAACGACCTCGTTAAGGTGGGAATGATGCTCTCCCCCATAACGGTAAGCGAGAACGGCGAAAGGCGCCCCATCCTGGAGGAGCGGTTTTCGAGCTTTTTCATCGTTGATTTCGACTCTGAAGGCACCCATCGCGAATACCATTTCGACCATTCCCTCTCCAAAGAAGACGAAACATCACTCTCCAATCTCATAAGGTCCCTTTCGTTTGTGATCCCCATCTCCGGAATGAATGAGGTTGAAACAGAGGAGGAAGATGCCAACGGCGTCTATCTCGCAAGCTACGAAAAAAAAGGCCACAGCATCATTAAAAAGAAATACAGGTACACGATGCTCCGCATGGCCATGGACAAGGATTATAACGCCATGGTGCCCCACATGCGCATTATCCGGTCCAGGTATACCATTGTTCCTTCGAAAAAGGAGAGCTGGCTTGAGAAATACCAGGGAGAGGAACTCCTCTCCATCGGCAGGCAAAAGGACTCCCTTCACACCGACAGCATCATCTCCCTGGTAAAGATCCCCTTCAAGCCGGACATGGGCCTTCCCATATGGGAAGACGACGTCACCTTTAAAAAACTGCTTATGACATTCAAAGACGGCCCCAAAAACACCGTGTCCGCCTGGGAGAAACAAAAGCAGGAATACCTGAAGGCCGAGTATCAGGGACACACGATGAAAACCCTCCTGGGAGAATACACCAGCGGCCGGACCGACCTGTACGGCCTTGTCAAGAATACAAAGGAATACCTGTCGCTGAACCCCAAGGGGGCCATCGAGATCGAAAGCATCATACGGAAGCAGGAGGGGAACGAGGAAACCCTTGCGGCCCTTACCTACGCCCTCGGCGTAAACGGGTCGCCGGAATCGCAGAATTCCCTGATCAGAATCATCGATGACGAGGGGATGCATTCCATAGACCGCATCCGGGCCAGCGTCTGCCTTGGCGATCTCTCAACGCCGACCGATGCGACCATCAAGAGGATCAACGATTACATAAAATTGAGCGCCACTGACAGCGATTTCAAGGACGTGGCTACTTCAGCGGTCCTTGCCCTCGGCAGGATGTACGGCAAGCAGCTCGATACGCACAGTCCCGATGACGATACGATAAACAAGCTGTCGAAGAACCTGATAGACCTGATGGATCGGCACAGGGAGGACCCGCAAATGCTGTCCACGGTGATCGACTCCATAGGCAACACTGAAGACCCGTCCCTGAGCCGCCATGTCGCTCCTTACCTGAAATCCGACGATCCCTACGTACGGGAATCCGCGGCAAGGTCCCTCGGGATGCTGAAGGGCGAGGACGCGGTGGAAGAGATCATCGATCACGCACTCAAGGACGATGAGGCGATGGTGCGGAACGCGGCGATCAAGGCCCTGGCCAGGCAGAAGCCCAGCGATGATATCGTTAACGCCGTAACTTCCAGGGCCGATGACGAAAGCGACGTCAAGGTCCGCGGGACTATCATACAATTCATGGGCAGAGTCAAGGACGACTATCCGAAGACTAAAAAAGATCTCAAAAACATGCTTTCCTATGAAACGGACCCCGGAAACAGGGTCATGATTTACAAGGCCCTTTATTCAAAGCGTTTCAGGTAAGTCCCGTTCCAAAAAATTCTAATATGGAGGTTCGATACATGTCTATCCCATTGCGCAGCACATTAATGACCATCATGTTTATCGCGGTCCTGTCCGGCTGGGCCCTGGCGGACTGCGTCCCCTTCGGCGCCATTGAGGCAAGCGTAAAAAAGGAATGGGCCGCCAGGTACCCCGGCGAGAAGGTGCTCAAGGCAGAAAAGGCCGGTCCATCGTCAATGTACGAAAAGGCCGTTGCCACAGGCAAAAAAGCCCGGTCAGCGGGCGGCGTGGAGTATGAAGTCATGGTCAAGGCGCGTTTCTGCCTACAGCCCCTGAAGGTGACCGTGATGCAGGGTTCAAAAAAGACCGTCTTTGCCATGGGATGGCACTACCGGCAGACTCCCGCCGGCTTCGTCTATGATCATTTTTCCGTAGGGGAATCGTCGACGGAAGCCGGCAAGGGCAAAGAGCCTCCCTCCAATGATGACGTCAGGGAAATGATAAAGAACCAGTACAAGAAGCAGGTATCGACCATAAAGGAAATAAATACCGTAACCATCCGCTATCTCAAATACAGGGAGCACTCCTCATCGGGCCGGTGGTGGTATGAATTCGAGGCCGATATAACCGGAACGGATAACGAAGGAGCCCCCTGCAAGGCCAAAGAGAATTCGGGGAGTGTGTTCCGCGGGGTTATGAACGAACAGGGCAAGGATATGAACGCGCCCTGGAACATCGACCTGGCTCCCAACGGCTGCTATTGACATCTCCCGCGCTGGTAACGGATCAGGGCCTGAGACCGTCCCGCCATTGCTCTTACAGGGAATGGCGGGGAATCGCATTACATCCGCTGCATTATCGCTGTTGCCGCGCTGCCTTCCTGTAAAGAAATACCACCACTGCGGCCATTACGGCCAATGATATAATGGCTTGCAATTGCGCGGGGATCGCCGGATCGACTTTCAGGTCCATGACGATGAAAGCCGCAGCGATGATGCCCATGAGGGCCTCGCCGGCGATCATTCCCGATGACAGGAGCACGCCCCTCTCCCCGGTTTCCCCTACGCCATGGGCTCCCGTCCTTTTATCGGCCAGATACCGTATAATGCCGCCTGCCACCATGGGGACAATGAGAGATAGGGGCAGATATATTCCCACCGCCACAGGCATCACGTGGACGCGAAAGGGAGCTCCCCGTTTCTCGAGAAGCCGGTCAGCTCCGATGAGAACAATGCCGATGACCGCACCGGTCAGGATCATGGCGCGGGGAATTTCACCGCCGCCGAAAACACCCCGTGTTATGCTGGCGAAGAGCGTCGCCTGGGGAGCCTTGAGGCCGGTGCCTATGCCATAGGCGCTGTGGAGTAGCGAAAGCACCGGCGCGATGAAAAATGCCGCCACGGCCACACCCGCCATCTGGGCCGCCTGCTGCCGCGCCGGGGTCGAGCCCACCAGGCTGCCTGTTTTCAGGTCCTGGGACATGTCGCCGGCTGAGCTGGCTGCGCAGCACACCACTCCGGCCACGCCCAGGGTCGCCAGGATGGCGGAGTCGCCCTTCCATCCGAGAACGAGAAAAAGCGCGGACACTCCCAGGAGGGCGCTTATGGTCATGCCCGATATGGGATTGTTGGTGCTACCCACGAGACCCACGATATAGCTCGATACGGCGACGAAGAAAAAAGCGGCAACGGCCATAAAAAGGGCTGTTATTATGCTCAGGCCCCATTGCGCCGTGAGCATCTCGTAGAGGAACGTAAGCACCCCCAGGCAGAGGACCAGGATGACTGTCATTGGCGCAAGGCCCATGTCCCTGCCGGTGCGTCCGGGCCCCTCTCCTTCCGGTCCGGGCGGCGGCGTAACGCCGAGGCCGCTCCTGCGCAGGCCCGTCAATCCCCTGGCGATGCCCCGTCTCACGGAGATGATGGACCAGATCCCTCCCACCACCATGGCGCCCACGCCGACATATCTTATCTGTGTTCTCCAGAGGTGCCATGCCACCTCCAGAGGCGGAGCACCGGCCATATCGGCTGGAATTCCCATGAGGGGGACCCCCGCGACCCAGGCGAAGGCGCTTCCCAGGAAAACCATGAGTGCTATATCCAGATTTATGATATATCCCACTCCGACCATGGCGGGGGATATATCGCACCCGATGAAGAACAGCCGTTGACCAAGAAAAAATGCGCTTTCGACGGTACCCTTTAAAAGCTGTATGACGGTGGTAAAGAGTTTCACCGCGCCCCCGGCGGCAAGCCCACCGAGGATGGCCCGAAAGCCGGGGCCTCCCCTTTCGCCTGCCTTCAGCACCTCCGCGCAGGCCACGCCTTCAGGATAGGTGAGCTCCCGGTCTTCGACTATGAGAGCCCTCCGCATCGGGATCATGAACACGACGCCCAGGAGGCCTCCGCACAGGGCAATAAGGGTCGTGGGCCAGAACCGAAAATCCTGCCATACCCCGATTATTACCAGGGCGGGCACGGTGAAGATGATGCCGCCGGCAATGGATTCACCGGCGCTGGCCATGGTCTGGACTATGTTGTTTTCCAGGATGGAGCCCTTTTTCAGGATGCCCCGCATGATGGACATGGATATGACCGCGGCCGGGATGGACGCGGAAACGGTCATGCCCGCGTAGAGGCCAAGGTAGGTATTGGCCGCCGCCATGACAACGGCCAGCGCCAGGCCCAGGATAAAGGCGCGCACTGTAAATTCTTTAATATCGGTCCCGGATCCGGCGGATGGGTTCATCGGCTTTTTCATGATTTGTATGTTCCTGCCTTCGCGGTATAATATCAATCCCTTTTTTTAATGATATTTTATTTGACCGAAAGCATATATAGGGTATACTGATACTATAATAACCAGGGAGAAACCATATGAGACCATTATCCGGAAAACTATCAACCCCTGCCGTGGCGGTCTGCTGTTTAACCGCCCTGCCGTTGCTGCTGGTCGCCGTACGGGCCGGTGAAAAAACCGCCGCGGTGTCAGCCGGCATCTCTCTCTTCAAAAGGCCAGCCGTGCAGCGCGACTACTGGCCCACCGCCGAATGGAGGGTCAAAAAGCCGGGCGAAACGGCCATGAGCCCGGATAAGCTCGCTAAGATGGAAGCCTACGCTTTCAGGCGTACGGGACCGGAAGATAAGCGCGAAGGGATACGCACCGATGCGGTTGTCATCATCAAGAACGGCTACCTGGTCTATGAAAAATACGCCGGCGGATTCGATAGAGAGAGGGTTCACATCACCTGGTCAGACAGCAAGTCCTTCACCAACGCCATATACGGGATCGCCGTGAAGGAAGGCCGCCTGAAACTGGACGAACCCGCGTGGAAATACTACCCATCCCTGAACCGCGGCGGGCACCGGAAGATCACCATCGACCATCTCCTGCGCATGAGCTCCGGCCTCTATTCCAACGAGACCTACGAGGCGTCTCCAATAAAGTCCACGGTGAACGCCATGCTCTTCACCACCGGGCACCGGGACATGGCCGCCTATGCCGCGTCCCAGGAGCTTGAGGCGGATCCGGGAGCCAAGTGGGAATATGCCAGTCCCACGCCGAACCTTCTCATGGCCATGCTTAAAAAGACCATGACAGCCGCCGAATACGAGCAGTACCCCTGGGACCGGCTCTTCAACGTCATAGGTATAAAAAAGGTCGTGTGGGAGCGCGACGCGGCAGGGACCTTCGTCGGTTCATCCTATGTCTACGCCAGGCCGGTGGACATGGCCCGCTTCGGGTATCTCTTCCTCAATGACGGCGTGTGGGAGAACAGGCGCATCCTCCCCGAGGGGTGGGTTTCCTACAGCACGACCATCGCGCCCGCCTTATACAAAACAGAGCTTTCCGATGAAGATAGGACGGACCCGGTCTACGGCGCCCTCTGGTGGCTCAACAGGGACGTCCCTGAGAAAAAACTTGCCCGGGCCTACCCGGACGCGCCGGAAGACACCTTCATGGCCATGGGTCACTGGGGACAGTTCATTTTCGTCATTCCCTCCCTTGACATGGTCGTGGTTTACACCGGCGACAACAGGGACAAAACCTTTGACATCAACACGTTCCTGAAGCTCATAATTGAAAGCATCGAAAAGAAATAAGAAGGTGATCCCATGAAAAAAGCGGCGAAAATAATCGGCATCGTAGTGATAATTCTGATTGTAGCATTAGGCCTTGTCATGATGATGAATTGGACGGATCTGAAAAATTTCCGCCCCATGGCGGGCAACGTCTACTCCAAGTTCATGTGCTCCTGTCTCTTCGTGGAAGGCCGGACCGAGGAGCAGTGCCGCAACTGGTCCCGTGTGGTCATTCCCGTGTCGGCATACAAGGTCGACTACAAGGAAAAGCGAGTGACCGCCACGGGCCTCGGCTTGACCGGAACATCCAGCTATCGGGGTGAGCGCTTCGGCTGCGTCCTGGAATGATAATACCGATGGCAGGTTAAATCTGTCTTGACATACGGCTTGATTCTGATTATTAAATGGTCAAACTCAAAAACATTGATAAAAGAGGCTCCTATGCAGGCAGCAAAAAAGAATATCATCATCCGGCTTTTTCTTTTCGTTTTCATCGGCATGACCGTTTTGTATTATCGTGATTCATTCTCCGAGTCCATACCCAATCCGGTGCAGCCCACTGTTGTCGTCTCTGTGCAGGATCAGGACACGACGGTCTTTTTCCAGGGACAGCGCGCCGGACATCTCAATAAAAAGAAATCCAAGCGCGTCGAGGCCTTTAAAATCGGCACAGCCGTCTTTTCCGAAGATCAGCTCGGCTTCGAATACAGTGCCGTGAGCGAGGGCAAGGGAAAGAACGAGGTCATGACCAGATGCACGTCCCAGCAGGACAAGGAAAATACCCGCAAGGGCTGCTGGGCCGGCAATGTGAAAGACGGCAAGAAAATGTACCGGTTCAGCATCAATCTGACCGGGTCTATGAAAGACAAATACGCGGTCATATACGGCGGCCACTGGGAGGACGCGGGAGACATGGGCCCCTTCATGAACGGCCAGGTCGCGGGCCCGACGGGCCATCTCCGTTTGCAGGCGATTTGGGTATGGATAGTCACCAGGGAGACGTTGAGCGGCAACCCGGACATGCTCCAGACCATCTGGAACAGCCGGGCGAACAAGTATGACAATGTGAAGAAAAAATTCACGGATTAGACATAGTAGCGAAATATCGGAAGATCACCCAAAAATCCCCCGCAGCAGGCCTGCGGGGGATTTTTTCGCATAATGCTTTGTGCGCGCAAACCCCGGAGCGGAGCTCCGGGGTTTGCGCGCAGCGATAACATTAACTGATAGTGCCCTTTTTTATCTCCAGACCGGCACGAACCAGCGCAGGAACCGCCTCGGGTCTGATCAGCATCTTCCGACATTATAGAGCGCCTCGATTTCAGCCTCGTATCTTTTCAATACCTCTTTCCGCTTGAGCTTGAAGGTCTGGGTCAGCAGGCCGTTCTGAAGAGTGAAACCTTCACTGAGGATGAGGAACTTCTTCGGCACCTCGTAGGAACCGAACTTCCCTTTCAGATGGCCGGTTATTTCTTTTTCAATATAGGCGCATGCATCCGGATGCTTCACCATCTCCTGCGGCTCGGCGGGCCACCTGTTCTGTTCCGCGATTTTTTTCATCACGGCGAAATCCGGGTACACGAGGCAGATGGTATAGGGCTTGTTGAGTCCGTATATCATGGTCTGCTCCACGACCGGCAGCAGCGTAATCTCCTCCTGCATGGCAACGGGAAACACGAATTTGCCGTTTTCCAGCTTGAACTGCTCCTTGATCCTTCCGGTGATATACATGAATCCGTCTTGATCGACAAAGGCCCGGTCGCCGGTGCGAAGGCCGCCGTCATCGGTCATGGTCGCCCTCGTCTCCTCCGGCTTGTTGTGATATCCCTTCATGACATTGGGGCCGTATATGACAAGCTCCCCTTCCCGGCCGTTGGGATCATCCTCGATGACGCTCCGGTCGATGAAGAGGGTCACCTTGTCGAGGGCCTTGCCGCAGCTGCCGATCTTGTACTCGCTGGGACTGTTCATCGTGCCTCCCGGGGAGATCTCCGTCATCCCCCAGGCCTCATATATGGGTATTCCGATATCGAAGAAGAATTCAGCTATGACAGGGCTCAGTGCCGCACTCGAACTTATGCAGTTCTTGAGGTTGTTACCGAAGCGCGCCCTGATCTTCGAGAAGACGATTTTATCCGCGAAAGCGAGCTTCATGTTGACGATGGCGCTCTTCTTCCCTTCGGCGGCAAGCTCCCGCCTCCGGCGCCCGGCGGCAACGCCCATGGTGAAGAGGGCCTTGGCCAGTCCGCCTGTTTCGTTCATGCGTGCGCACAGGCCGTCATAGATGCGGTTGAACACGCGCGGAACCGCGACCAGGAAATTAGGCTTAACCACGGCGATGTCATCGACGATGGTTTGGGGGCTTTCGGCGAAACCCGTTGATCCGCCAAGGCGCATGACCACGTTGAGCTCGCCGGTCTGTCCGTAGGAGTGGGCCCATGGAAGGAAAGAAAGCGTGCGTACGTTTTCATCAAGGACTTTGAGTATTTTTATGATGGCATGGGCGTTGCTCGTGAAATTCCCGTGGGTCAGAAGCACACCCTTGGGATCACCGGTCGTGCCGGACGTGTAAATGAGTCCCGCCACGTCATCGGGTCCGGGATGTTTAGCCTTCACCGGCTTTCCCTCTCCCGTCTTTTCCAGCTCATCCATGGTCCCCGGCCCCGTGCCTTCGATCCTGATCACTTTCAGCAAGGTTTTCACCTCGCCGGGCCACTCCTTGACCTTATCGAATATATCCTGACCCGACACAAAAAGCACTTTAACGTTACTGTCTTCAACTATATATTTCCAGATCTTGGGCAACTCGACCTTGTACATTGGCACGAACTTGGCGCAGAGTCCGTAGGTCGCGAAACACGCTGTCGCCCAGGCCACGCTATTATTGTCGATTATGCCGACTGAGTCGCCCTCGCCCACTCCAAGCGACGCCAGGCCGGCGCGCAGATTATCGATTCGTTTTGCGACCTGTTTGTAGGTGACCCATTCATAAACGCCGCTGCCATTCTTGGTCCCCATCCATTCCTTATCGCCAAATTTCGAGAGGGTCTCTTCGAACATCTCCACCAGATTGTCCGGCTTATCGAGGACATATGAATAGCGCTGCTTGGTTGTTTGTTCCATGTGCATCTTCCTTAATTTTTTTTAGTTTACGGTAATGATACCGTTTGAAAACGGCATATAGGGACCGCCAAACGGGAATAAACCCTTGGCGGCAAAGCAGATAAAGCCTGTTATACTAACCTTCGTAATTCTATCATTACATAATAAATGGGCGACATTAATACCGATATCAATTTCCGGAATACGTATCGTTGATCCGGTATAAAACGGCAAAATTCAACTGGCCCCCGACAGCAAAGCCGTTTTCCAGGCTCTTTTCCTTTTTGAGTGGATTGACCGGTATGACCGGCAACGACGGCACGCTCCGCGTATCCGCCCATCGCAGACTCAGCGTCGTATAACTGCTACTCTGAACCGCGTATCCCACCATGGCGCTTTCCGTGAGAGAAAGGGAAACGTAATCTCCCAGGTTAATATTCAATCCCACGATCAGTCCGAAGCCGGCATATCCCCCCATAAGTTTATCAGCGCCATGCGTTGTAAAGCTGAATGACAGTTCCGGCCCCAGCCAGAACCGTACCCATTTAGTTCGCACGACCCCGAATCCGAAGGCGTGGGACATGGTCAAGGATACCGGATTAATGCGCTGCTTTGACTTGTAAAAACGCGTCAGCACCAGCGGGATGGTAGACCCCGATACGGACAAGGGGATGGAATAAAAAACCGGCATGTTCCTGTAGCGAAAGCCATAATCTTTCTCGCAGCTGAAGGTAAAACGGTAATTTCTCAGCGAATCGCGGGCCATGGCGGTATCCAGAACAATGCCGCCGCCGCCATTGCCCACGGTATCATTTTTCCTGTTCCAGTACTGCATCGAAACGCCGCCGGTGCCGAATACGCCGATTCCCAGCGTGAATAGATTGTTGTCGCTTCTCCTTGTTTCCGCACCTCCGATCGCCTTCCCGGAAATATCGTCTTCCTTGAATTCAGGGGCCTTTTCGCCGGCCCTGAGAGTCCTGACGGCAATCTCGTTGCTCGGGGGCGATTCATAATTATCGTTGTCCACCATGCGAACCGTGAAGAAGTATTCCGTGTCCGGGTTATACGCGGTGATCATGGCGATGGCTTTGTTGGTTTTATCGACGGCGCGGTATTCCTCGCCTTTCCTCTTACTGTAAACGATGAACACCTTGATTGGCCCGTTGGGCCTGCCCCAGGTCAGGCGAATGCCCTTATCGGTTATTCGCCCGGCGAGCTTGCTCGGCCGCTTTTTTTCCGTACGGGCTATATCCACCTTGGCGATCACCTTCTCAACGGGTTCGTTGAGCCTCATCCGGATCGTATAGTTTTCTCGGGTCTCATTGACGATGAATCCCTCGAATGTTTCACCGCCGGCAAGCTGGATCATGGTCTTCGCCTGGTACTCGTCGGAGTAAAGCACGCGGAGGATATCACCACGGGGAATGAATTTCTGCCCTCTCCCCTTTAACTGCATCGTGACGCCGGCCCTGGTGTCTCCCGATATCTTCCCCTCGTATATCTTCCCGTCCTTGACAAAGACATGCTGGGCCTTCCCTTCGATCGCAGCAAGGCACACGGAGGCGATCACCGCGATCATGACCATTGTTTTAGCCGGATGTTTCATGCTTTTTTGTGCCGCCATGACTACTTGACCACCCTTGATTCTTTTATCTGTGTTTCCGGGATTGTAATGGTTCCGTCGGTCGTGATCAGAGTATAGTATTCTCCCCGGGAAACGATGGCTCCCTGTATGACCCGCCCGTCATACAACGTCACCTCGTCAATGCGATGAAATGCATCGAGAATCTCTTCAATGGTGCGGGTCTTTTTTACCATCAGCTTCTTTATTTTATCGTTCTCTCCCTGGCCTTTTTCCCGGGCCTTCTTGATTGCGGAATCAATTTCCCGCGGCGTCAGCTTCCCCGCATTGGGAATGACTGGAACAAGCTCGATATTCTCAAGCACCCGTTCTTCCTCTGCGCTCATGGGGCGCATCTTCATCCCGAGAGGAGACTGCCGTCCCTCGGCTTTCGCTTCCAGCTCCGCCACTTCAACTGCCTTGCCGGCGTCCGCAAGGATCTCTTCTTTCGAAACGGGAACCGCCTTGCCTGCAGGAACAAATCTTCCGGACCGGACGGCGACCTTTCCTTCACTAACCGCGACAAGGGTCCGGCCATTCATGGAGCTCACGCTGAACCTGGTCCCGCGCACGCTCGCGACCGCGGTCGGGGTTTTGACCGTGGCGTTGTTGGCGCCGGTCCTCAAGACCTTGGAGAGCACCTTGCCATTGTGCACGAAAAACTCGCGGTCGCCTGCGCTTAATGCCGACAGCTTAACCGTGCTGTTCTCGTCCACCTGGAGGACGTAATTTTCCATGAACTGTACGATTACCGCCGACTTTTCTCCGGTCGTAACGGTATCGCCTTCGGTGAGAACGTCCTTCACCTGAACAGGGGACAGCTTCCCTTCCGATGTCTCAACTTTCACGGTGCCCTGCTTGAACGTCACTATCCCGCTCTTTTCAGCCGGGGCGCCCCCTTTGCACTCATATAAAAAGAAGACCGATATGACCAGCATCAGTCGAATGGCTGTATTCAATGTCGATTTCATAGGGTTGCTCCTTTTCGAGAGGGTGGATCTTTTACAGTACATAACATACATCAAAAATAATGCAATTATAAAAACTGAATTTATTCATATCCTGCATATCACGGGTGCATAGCAGAACCAATTCTTTAACCTGCCGTTAAATTGTTGACTTCGCACCAGTATCTCAATATTATCAATAATCATTGAAGAATTGCTTTATATTTACAAGGAATCGCAATTAGCCGCGGTAGCACAAATGAGACGATACCTGATCTCGATAGTTATGATATTCACGGTGGCGCTCTTTTCAGTGGCCTTTACTGATTCTCCCGAATACGCGGGGAGCGGCCCGGTCCACGGCTTTGCGGACATCCACCTTCACCAGATGGCGGAATACGCCTACGGCGGGGCCTGGTTCCACGGGAGCCATCAGGGGCCGGAACATATTGCCCTGAAAAAATGCTCAGGCGGGGACGCGCTGGGCGGGGATCACGCCCGCACCAGGTTCGGTGTCCTGAACGAATTTCTCGGCATGGTTCCCGGCACCGACGGCGACACGGGATGGCATTTTCACAAGCGAAACGGTTATCCCTCGTACACGGGGTGGCCCCGGTGGAACACCATCGCGCACCAGCAGGTGTGGGAGGGCCACCTGAAGCAGGCCCATGAAGACGGGTTGACCCTCTACGTCATGTCCGCGGTGGATTTTACGCCATTATGCAAATGCATGCCTGAAAAGAACATTAAGCCCGGCTTGAAATGCGATGAGATGTCGAGCGTCGATGTGCAGCTCCAGGCCGCTATCGACTTTGCGGCGCGGAGAGACTGGGTGAAGATTGCGCGATCTCCCGGCGAGGCGCGGCAAATCATCAATTCCGGCAGGCTGGCCATGATCCTGGCCATAGAAGTCACCGGCCTGTTCAACAACGACGACTGGGCGGATCGCCTCGATTTCTATTACCGGCACTACCATGTACGCTCGATCCAGATGGCCCACCAGATGGACAACAGGTTCACAGGCGTCGCCCCGCACCATTTCATATTCAAGTTCTTCAAGATACTCGAAGACCTCGGCGAAGGCGATCGCCGTCCCGGGTTCGACCTGGACCGCGCCGGCAGGAACAGGCTCGGCCTGACCGAGGAGGGGAAACTGCTGGCGCGGGCCATGATGGAGCGGCATATGATCATCGACATCGCCCACATGTCCGAGCGCGCAGTCAAGGACCTGCATGATATCTCCAGAGAAATGAAATACTATCCGCTGGTCCTTTCCCACGGTCACCTGCGATCCATCATGATGAAGAAAAAGCAGAGGGAGGAGAAAACGACGCCGGACCATATCATCCGCATGATCAGGGAAACCGGCGGCATGATCGGCCTGCGGACCGGACCGGATCGGGTAAAGACCTATTCCGCGTCGGGAGTTCCCAACGACTGCGACGGCTCGACGAAGTCCTTCGCGCAGGCCTACCGGTACGGGACACGGGGCCTCAAGGTCGACATCGCCTTCGCCAGCGACTTCAACGGCTTCATCCAGCAGCTTCGCCCGCGTTTCGGCGGTAACTTTGAGACCTGCGGCGCCTCCGGCAATACAGCCAGAGTGGATAGCCAGAGGAAAAAGCAAACACGCCGGCTGGGATCCCCCCTCGACTACCAGGGATTCGGGCACATAGGCCTTGAAGGCGACATCATCCGAGAATTGAGAAATTTCGGGGTTGATACAACAGCTCTGGAGAATTCGTCGGAAGCCTTCATACGCGTGTGGGAGCGGTGTTATGACGAGGACCGGATCGGGCCCTTCGATACCGGCGATATGGACACGGGCGGAATAACCGATTAGGCCGGGCGCCGTTCCCTTCATTTCATGGTGATCATCATTCCGATTCCACGCAGTTTTTCTTGAGGCGCTTTCCTCGATACATGGCGTCATCGGCCTTGCGTATATTCGCGTCTATGCTCTGCGCGGAATCGTAGGCGGCGACGCCTATGGTGACCGTGATGGAAACCGGGATGCCCCCGCAATCAACCGCGACAGATGCGATATTGTGCCGAATTCGTTCCGCCGTCTGCCGGGCATCGCCAAGAGGCGTTTCGACGAAAAGAAGAAGAAACTCCTCCCCGCCCCAGCGCGCCACCATGTCCTCCTTCCTTATACTATCCTTCATGGTCCGGGCGACCTGTTTCAAGATCAGATCGCCGCATTCATGCCCGTGGCTGTCATTGATTATCTTGAAATTGTCCACGTCAACCATGGCGATTGACAGGGGACGTCCCGTTCGCCGGGATCGGGCCGTTTCCTGTTCAAGGCGCTCCAGGAGAAACCTCCTGTTGGCAAGACCTGTCAAAGGATCCATGCGGGCCATGATCTCCATCTTATCCAGGGCCGAAGCGAGCTTGCGATTAAGCTCCTCCAGCATGGCCGCGTCCTCAATGAGCTGCTCCTGCGCCTTTTTCAGCTCTATGTGCGTACGCACCCGGGCATGAAGCTCCTGGGGATAGAACGGCTTCTGGATATAATCGCGTCCTCCCACGTCGAATCCCATTACGATATCATCGGCCATTTTACGGGCCGTTACGAAAATCACGGGGATCCTCTCAGTCTCTTTCCTGGTTTTAAGCTCCCGGCACACGCCGTAGCCGTCAAGGCCGGGCATCATGATATCCAGCAGGATAAGGTCGGGGAGTATCTTTTCCGCCAGCCGCACAGTCTCATTGCCGTCGGCGGCGACGTAGATCTCGTAATCGTTTTTCAGAAATTCGCCCAGCATCCTGACGTTGGAGGGTTCATCGTCAGCTATAATGATCTTGTGTTTCATTTCATGTCACTTCCGCCGGGTATGGCCCCGCCGGCGTCTCTCAGTTTTTCAAGGGCCCCGCGGTAATCAAACCTGTTGACCATTGTTTCTATCTCCCTGATCGTATCGCTCCGGGCGCCTGGAAACCGCTTCTTGATTTTCCGGATCTGGTCCACGGCCCCGAAGCTGCGCTGTTCGAGAAGGGATGCAAGTATTGCAATGTCCGCATCCAGGTCCCGCCGGTCATCCCCGGGCATCTGTTCCTCTTCTTTAAAATAGGCTTCCATCCGCGATTTAAGGATCGGCCCGCTCTGAAGCACTTCCTCCATGGCCGATATGAACCGCCCGACATGCCCGCCGATCTCTTCGATCCTGCCATCGATGATGCATTCCTCCAGGGCCGCCGCCGTATCCATCGCCCTGATCGCCGCGACGGTGCCGGCCGCCCCGCGCATGCTGTGGGCGAACTTCCTGAGGCCGTCAGTGTCCTTCGATGCCATGAAGGAATCAAGGCGCTCCCTGACATCGGCGTACATATCGCAGAATTCCCTTATGATATCAGGAAGAATATCAGTTCTCCCGGAAAAATGCAATATCGCGTAATGGACATCGATGCCCGGCAACCCCATGATTAAACTCAGGTCATCAGGGCTCCTTTCCGTTTGTGTTGCCGGAACCGTGCCGTCGATGTGGGTCCGTTCGGGCATCCATTTCCTGCATATGGCGTAGAATTGGTCCGGGTCAAAGGGCTTTGACATATGGTCATTCATGCCCGCTTCAATGCACCGCTCGCGGTCTCCGCTCATGGCGTAAGCGGTCATGGCGATAATTGGCAGATCGTTATATTTAGCGTCAGAACGTATGGTCCGTGTCGCCTCAAACCCGTCCATTTCAGGCATCTGCACATCCATAAAGACGAGATCGTATATCTCCGATGCGACCTTCTGGATGGCCTCGACACCGTTCTCCGCTATGTCGACGGACATGCCGGTATCTTCCAGCATTCTGATAGCCACTTCGCGGTTTATGGCGTTGTCCTCCACCAGGAGAATGCGCCTCCCCTGGAACGAGGGCAGAGGGAACGCGGCGGAAGACCGCACGGCGGAGATTCGCGGCTTCGATCTAAAATTCATGACTTGGGAAAGCGCGTCAAGCAATGTGGAAGGGCTCACCGGCTTTGCTAGCAGCGCGTCAACCCCCAGCAGCGTCGTCTGTTCCTTCACTTCATCAAGATTATAGGCGGATATCATTATAATTGAGGATATGCCGCCAATGGCGGGATCATGCCGAATCCGCTGTATGGTCTCAATGCCGTCCATTACCGGCATCCTCCAGTCAATGATAAGGACAAGGGGGGTCGCCGATCCCCTTTCCTTGAGATACCTTATCGTCTCCTCTCCGGATTGCATCGTTATTACCGGGAAGCCCATTGTGCTAAGATATCCCCTGAGTATCTCCAGGGAGCCGAGATTATCATCCGCCACCACCACTTCCGGCTTTTCACCCGTGAATGGCTCCTTGTCAGGCACCGTCATGCGGCTGACATGCAGTGACAGGTTAAAGTAAAATTCGCTGCCTTCGCCCGCCCTGCTTATCAAGCCGATATCCCCGCCCATAAGCTCAACCAGGCGCTTGCAGATGGCAAGACCGAGTCCGGTCCCGCCATAGCGGCGCGTAATGGAGGTGTCGGCCTGGGTAAAGGACTTGAATATGGTCGCCTGCTGATCCTCCGTAAGACCGATCCCGGTATCAATGATCCGGAATTTTAACTTTGCAATATCAGGGTCGAAAATCCTGTTCTGCATTTCAATTTTCAGGGTTACCGTTCCCTTCTGGGTGAACTTGATCGCGTTATGAATAAGATTAAAAAGCACCTGCTGCATCCTGAGGGGATCTCCCTTCAGGCTGAACGGCACGTCCGGTGCGATGTAAAAGAGCAATTCCAGTCCCTTCTCCTCCGCTGCATAGGAGAGGGTATTGGCGATGGTCACCAGGATGTCATTCAGGTCAAAATCAATGGACTCGATCGCCAGCTTCCCTGCCTCAATTTTTGAAAAATCAAGGATATCGTTGATGATGCCCATGAGCATGCGCGCCGCGCCCTGAATTTTGGAGCAGTAATCGCGCTGAACCGGCGCGAGGTCGGTCCGCCCCATCAGGTGTGTGAATCCAATTATGGCGTTCATCGGGGTCCTGATCTCGTGGCTCATGTTCGCCAGGAACTCCGACTTGGCGCGGTTTGCGGCCTCGGCTTCCTCTTTCGATTTGACCAGCTCACGCTCCGCTACTTTCCGCGCCGTTATGTCCTGAACGCTGAACTGCAGCATCGTTTTACCCTTGTGGCGGAACGTCATGAGGTGCACCTCGCCGTCCCATACCTCGCCGTCGGGACGTTGGTGACGCCATTCGAACAGGTGCGAACCTTGAGACAGGGCCCGCTTGACATTCCATTGAGCGGCAAGTCTCGAATCGCTTCCATCATACTGGGTTGTTGTAGACATGTCAAGAGGGACTTTCCCGATCACTTCATCCTTACTATTCATTCGATAGATGCGAACCGCCGCGTCATTGCAGTCAAGGAACCGTCCGGTTTCAGGGTCCAGAACAATCAGGGCTATACGCGAATCGGAAAAGAGCACCTTGTTGTACGATTCGCTTTCCTTCAACGCCTCCTCGGCCTCTTTCCGCTCAGTGATATCCGCCATGGTTGTGAGCCAGCACCTGTCCGCGCCAACCATGATCGGATCGGCCGATAACAGGCCGATGCGAAGCGTGCCATCCTTGCGGCGGATCCTCATCTCCACGTTTCGGATGTTACCGTTTGTTTCGAACTCCCGGCGTACCCGCTCCCGGTCTTCATAATCCGCGAAGATGCCAAGCTCCTGGGAGGTCCTGCCGATCACCTCCTCCCTGGTAAATCCAAAGTTTTTGAGGAAAGACTCGTTGACATCCAGGTATATTCCGTCAGAGATACGCGAAATACCCATAAGAGTCGAATTGGTGTGGAAGGCGTGGGAAAACTTCTCCTCGGAAAGCTTGAGCTTTGATATATCCTTGGTGACGCCGAAGAGGGCCGGTCTGCCGTTCCATTCGCCCACCACCACCCGGGTTTCAACAGGTATCTGCATCCCCGTTTTTGTCATGACCGGAACGGGACACAGGTCGGCCTTTCCGTTCAGCATCGCTGTTATGATGGTCATGGCCTCTTCATGGCGGTCAGGCGGGTGCACCAGGAGAACACTCTGGCCCTGGAGCTCCTCGGGAGAATAGCCGAGCCGTTTAATGACGGTATCGTTCACGTGGAGGATCTTCCCTTCCATATCGAGTATGAATAGGAGGTCCTCGATGGTATTGAAGAACGTGGCAAAATTCTTCTGGGATACGGCCAGGGCTTCCTCGGCCTTCTTGCGCTCCGTGATATCGCGTCCGACCCCCATGATGCCGATGGGCTTTCCCGCCTCATCACGAATCACGGACATGGTGTTGTCGCTCCAGAACGTGCTTCCGTCCTTACAGTAGAATTCGAGCTCCATGGCGACCGTGATAGTATAATTGGGATCCCCCAGCATCTCCGGCGTCATTTCCCTGGCAATCACAGCCAGCGCGGCTTCCAGGGATGCCGGCGTCAGGTGCTTATCTATGGTTAACGACTGTAGCTCTTCAAGAGTAAAGCCTCGCTTGCGGCTTACTGACGGGCTTATGAAGGTTGTCTGGAGATTCATATCCATGAGCCATATGGTGTCGTCCATATTTTCCGTGATAAGGCGGTACTTTTCCTCGCTCTCCCTGAGCCTGTCGTCAGCGCGCTTCCGCTCGACGATCTCCCAGGCGATATCTGCAAGGTATTCCGTGACCTCCACGTCCTCTTTCGTGTAATCAACGGCCTTGTTGCCCACGCCCAGTATGGCCACGATGATGTTTCCCCTGAGGATGGGTACGACCAGCTCACGCACCACAGGCGCATGGCCCTCCGGCAGCCCCTTCCGGTTGGCAAGAGCGGCGTAATCGTTATGGATCACCGGCCGCCGCTCGTGGACGCAGTCTACCCAAACGCCGGCCTGGTCAATGCCATAATGGAGGCCCTTCCCCTCGGCCCGGCAGAACTCCCTGACCGTTCTGGTGGACCATGCCTGGAGAGAGAGAGTCTTCTGGTCCGGCTCCACGAAATGATAGAAACTCACAAGGCTGTCGGTCAGCGTTTCCACGATATCCAGCGTTTTCTGCAGCAGTTCATCAAGGTTATGTTCAACTGCATATTCCATCAGGTCGACCCTGGCGCGCATTATCATCTCCGCGCGCTTTGTAGAGCTGACATCGATGATGACGCCTCGTGTGCCCTTCGCCGGTTCGGCCGGATCGATCAGGCATGCGCTGACAACCATCGGAAAAATCGAGCCGTCCTTGCGCCTGGCCATGTGCTCAAGTCGCAAGATCGGTGATGCCGGCTTGATGCTCTTCCTTATTTCTACTGCATCATCCCGAGAATCTGGAGATAGCATGTCAAAGGTCGTGATGTTGCCGCTCTTCAATTCATCCAGATCATATCCGAATATTTCGGCGGCGGCGCGATTCGCGTAGGTTATTTTGTACGAGCCGTCGGATTCATAGACGCCGACGGGGAGCAGGTCCACCAGGTCGCGGAACCTCTTTTCACTCCGCTCGATCTCCTCGTTTCGAAGGGCAAGCCGTGTCTTTTCCTCGGCAAGCTCTTCCGTCCGCTCATCGACCCTGATCTCAAGGCTTTTGCTGAAAGCCTCCAGCTGATGGGACATTATTTCCATTTGATCGCGGGAACGTGAAAAACGAAGGGCGATTATGTATGCCTGGCACATGGTAAAGGCAAGGAATCCGAAGGAGACGATGTTCGGCGACTGTATGATATACAGTGTGCGGAGAATATCGTTTACCAGGGCGGCGATGGGGATTGCGATGCCGAGGATGAAAACCACCGAGCCGTCCCTGCCCTGTTTCACGGCCCTGGCGGTGATCAATACCGTTAAAAGGACTGAGATCGCAAATACGCCGTTATACCAGTCTATGGCATGGTGGAAGATCCGGGCCGGAGTGACCAGCGCGAACAGGGAAAACAGGAATCCCGGTAAGATGAATAGAGCTCTCAGCTTCCGGGGACTTTCAGCGGGGAATATCTCGAACAGGTACAGGAGGAACAGCGGCACGGGCAGAAAGATAGTGAGAACATCCATTTTTAAAAAATACTCAAAAGGTACGGCAGGATAGGCCGTACTGAGCAGCCTTTCCCCGACGAGCATCCCCCGCACGCCGAGAATAATGCAGAACAGGCTGAAATAAAGGGCTGAATAGTCGCGGCGCCGTATCATGAAAAAACCGAGATGGTACAAACCGATAAGAATCATGCCGCCGAGCATAAAATATTCAAGAAAGGCCTCGCGTTCCCAGGCTTTGTGAAGGGCCGGCTCGGGTCCCAGCTGGATATCCCTCGTCAGGCCTCCTCCCTTGTACACATAGTTGGAAACCTCAACGACCAGATCCAGCGTATCCCCGGCTTCAGGAAGGGAATAGACGCGCGGTTCAAAGCGCCAGTCATCGGACCGTCCGTCCGTGGTCACTGTCCCGACACCGCCGATCCTTCGTCCATTGGCATAGAGACTGTAGGCCGTTTCAACATCGGGAAACCGAATCGCGAGATTTGAGACTGACGCCGGCAGTTTAATTTTCAGGCGATACGTTCCGTAGCCATGGCCGGAAAGCGCCATGCCGTTGACAATGCTGTCTCTCCATCGGTCAGGAACCTTTATGAAAGACGGCCCGGTATCGGGAGATACTTCAGTGTGCAGTTTCTTCCAGTGAAATTCCCATTCGCCGGAGAGTATGGCGGCGCCGTTCCCGGTAAAATCATACCCACGAAGGTCGATTATCCCACGGATGGCGCGGGGATGTGCGGGGTCAGAGCCGCGGGAAGGAGCGCAGGCGCCCATTATCAACAATGCAATCGTAAGACCAATGCGGGCAGGCCAGGAATACACAACAGCACGGCGATTACAATGGGCCATCATATGACAATCATTCGCTTTTTATAGATATGTCAGCAATCCTTACTTATGGCATTCTCTATACAATATAGCACTATCTATTAATAATACAATACTAAAAATATTACTTGCCAGTAATTTTTATTGAATTGCGCGAAAACCTCAGGAGTTATGTTCCGGAGCTGTAAGCCTGAAATTATTATGCCTTAAAAAAAGAGTCATCACTGGCTCGAGCGATGAATTGTGTATAAGGAATCGCTTTCATGAGGATTATTATGTCAGTTAGGTGAACATCATCGGAAAGGGGATAACCATCGATGGTCCGGTTATCCCCATTCATGGAGAGATCATACAATAATTCATCACTTCCGCGGTGATATTCAGAGCGCATCCCAAAATTGGGATGAACCCTGAATTAAATCGTATCCCAGACGATCCCCGTACCCGGATGTGGTCCCGAGGTGCTAAATGACCTTGAACTCAGCGCCGATTGCCGCATCATAACCCTTTTTATAAAAACGGGCAGGCAAGAACTTCAGCATGGTCCCCTTGTTGATATCAACAGTTTCGAAATATATGTATCCGAGGGCTACTGTTAGTTTAACGATCTTAGCGTATGTGTATGAAAGGCCTACTCCAAAGGTATGGCCGTTGGGCAATTCAGCTATCTGGCTCTGGCCCGACGGCCTGGCGCCGCCATTGGTGAATACATAGCCGCAGCCGATATTCAGCGGCGCCGTGGAGAAGGTGTAATCAAGGCCCATCCCGACCTCGTATCCGTCATAGTAACTTTTCTCTTTACCCTTCCACTGGGCAATATGGCACAGGTAATGTGAATAGGTCCAGGAGAACTGTAACCCCTTGACCCGGTAGGCAAGGCCCAGGTTCAGGTTCATCGGAATCTGGCGGTGGGCCTCCCCGCCATCCATCAGGCTGGAATCGACAAGGCCGACTATGTAGTAACCGCTAGCGTTTGTCTTCATCTTGAGCGGTGAATTATATTCGTACTTGAAACCGATGGTGAGGTCATCGACCGGCTTTGCGCTCAGGCCGACTATGACGCCGTGGGCCAGGCCGCTCTGGGTCGCATGGAAATCCCCCCCCAGCGGAATGAGGAATCCGTTGCTGTAAAGCTTCGCGTCGTAGGTTCCCGATCCGAGGATGAAGCGGTATCCCAGGGAAAAAGCCAGCCTGTCATCAAGGACCGTGTAGGCAAGGTTGGTCATGGCCGAATAATAGACCGAGGAGCCCTCGAACTTCGAGGTGATAAGTGGCCCTATGGAATAGGGAATGCCGGCGGATGTGAAGAATGAATTAAATACATCTTTTAGAAGAAAAAGGGTATTGTCGATATAGGATAGGCCCTGGTTATACTTCCCAAACCCGCCGCCGCCGAGGGCCATCCCGCTGAAGGACCAGGCAAGATCGCCTGATCCGCCGCCGGCGTTGTGCTTGTTGTAGACAACATGGATGTTCGGCATGCAGTAGGAGGTTTTTTCCCCGCGGTAGACGCTACGCGAAAGGCTGTGTCCGCGGATTTCGATAGGCAGTAAAATATACTGGGCGCTGAGATAGATGTATGCCCCCTCCTCCATGAGGGCCGTGCCGGCGGGATTATAAAATGATGCGTCGGCATCGGTCGACGCGCCGCGGTTAAGCGTTTTCATGTACTCGGCGCTCTGGTTGGTGTTCTCCTCGGCGCTCCCGGCGAAGAGAGCGGCGGAAGCGGCCACGACAAAAGCGCAAACCATGGACAGAACATGTATCTTCTTCATGAAAGACCCCCCTATAATAGATAAAGAAATAATCAAATCCCGCTTTAACAGACAATTTTCATATTCTTCCTACCGGCACCTGCCTCTATCTTTCATGTACGCTGATATGCTTATTCTGACGGCTTCAACAGCACGATCTCGTGCAGCGTTGTTCCCTTCTCCTGTATGGTCTTTCCCTTACCGGTCACGGCGACGGTGAAACTGGAAAGAAGCCTGAAATACCCGGGCTTGATCCCGCCGATCATCTTCGCCAGAATCCTGAGGAGCGGGTTGAATTGTTCAAGCATGTCCACCGCCTCCAGCACCTTTTCAACGGAAAGCGTTACCTTGAGCTTACCCGTCATTGCTATGGTAACGTTCTTTGGATAGCGGTGCCCTGCCTTCTGGTTATAAACATGCTCGTCCTGTTGGAAATGAAAATCGCCGGTGCTGGCGATGACGTTCTTTCCGTCAGCCACCATCAGGACCTTAACCGTGTGATTATCCATTTTTTTGTTGCACTGGATGTAGGCGTAGGAAACGGTGTAGCGCTTCGAATAGATACGTCCCCACATCCAGTAGTTGATTATACGCGCGAACTGGAAGTTGAGCCAGTTGTGGTCATGGTAACCGATCCCTCTCACCTTCATGACTGAATCGACGTCGGTCACGGTCCCTTTCACCGACGCCCTCGCGAAAGGAATGACCCAGGCGAAGTAGCCCATGTCCCCGAAATGGGAGTAGCCGCTCCCCGGCTTCCAACCGTTGACCTCTGCATTATAAATGAGATGGCAGCCGAGGTCCTTCTCCTTGATGAATATCTCATATTCCGGCAGCCCGTTTTTGCCTTTGCGGACCTTCATGTAGTTGGCGCCGATCGTTACTTCCGGCTTTTCCCTCGATGCGGCAAAATCACGGGCACCGTATGGTATGAAGACCTGGGTTTTCTTACCGTCCGGCCTGAGGAGTACGATTTCCACTCCGCTTTTGCCTGACATGCCCGGGTTGGGATTTGCCGCGTAGAAGAACGCCACGATGGTGTGTCCTCCGTCAAGGTGGGCGTCAAAGTACCACCACTCGTACAGGCCCCTCTTGCCGATTTCTATATGGAGGGCGTCATCCGCCGGTTCCAGGGGGCGTATATCGCCATCGCTCCTGCCGGGGCCGGTCCAACCCTCTTTCACTTTCGGACTCACATATTCGCTCATAGCATTCACCTGCGTTATAAGTCATATGCAAATATTGATTTACAAATGTAATCAGAAGGCGGAGGTTGCCTACATAATTCACTTAAAAAAACGTATAATCCTCTTTTTCATCAGGAAAAGCCTTTTCCGACGGACCGCTGTAGGTCCACGAGTCGTATGATGAATTAGGATCGAGCTTTTCCTTGATCTTCATGATCATTTCATGATAATTGTAGCAATGGGGGCCGAACATCCTGTTCATGGGCCCGCCGAAGGCGGCGATGGGCACCCCCAGTGCTTTCTCGATGGTCCCCCGGAGCGACTCGGCCACGATCTCCTTGGTGGCCTTCCTCGAATCGGGATTGTTGGTGGAGTATTCCCCGATGCCCTCAATGTAGCCGAGGTGACCGGAATCGAAGGTACCGCCGCAGCCGAGATCGCCGCCGTCGTCCACGATCAGCCCCTTTTCGATGGCAGACTTTTTGACCCCGGCGATATACTCGGCCTGCTCAAAGCCCATGTCCCAGGTATCGAAGGCGCCCACGGACGTGAACATGCCCGACGACGCCCTGAAACCGCCCTGGGTGTTGTTGGCGTGGCGCAGCAGGATAAAGAAGGCCGTGGTGAGGAGCTTCAGGCGCTGCTCCTCGCTGAGCACGATAGAATCCATTATCTTCTGCATGAAGGGTATGCGCCTCATGACCTTCACCGGGTCCTTCATCATCTTGAACAGGGGCTTCATCAGGGAGAAGACCGGGATGGGGATCTGCACCATGGGGAACGTGATGCCACCGGTCTCTTTTATTATTTCCTTGAGGGCCTTCACCTTCCATTCGAATTCCTTTTTGGAATGACCGTGAACGCACACCGTGATCATGTACCGGGCCAGGTTCTGGAATATCCCCGTGGACCAGAGCTTCTTCAATTCAAGATTATTGTCGGTGAACCCCAGGGCCACGAAAAAGGCGGGCATCCTGAAATCAGCGTAGTTGCACTCGGCCTCGCCCAGCTTGTACCCCGCGTCCGTTATCTGCTGCTTCGATGAAAACGTGCAGAGGAAGATGCCGATGTTGGGCAGGTCGCGGTTGAGCACGTACTTGGGAGACCCGCCGTGCACTTCGTACTCGGCGTCCGAGTTCCAGCGGTAGAGCTTGATGGCGGCCTTGGTGAAGGTGCCGAGGCCGCCGAAGGTGCCCTGGAACCCGCGGATGAGGCCCCTCACCCCCGGGCCCGGCCCGTCTATGCTGAACCATTCGGCGCCGTCCCCGGCGCTCCCCAGGGTGACGACCTCCCCGGAGGGCATGACCCATTCGACGCCGAGCATGTTCCGCGCCTGGAATCCCATGGACGCCCCGGTGATGCCGTATCCCCAGGCGGCGGCCGCAGACGCAAGGATGGAATGATTGCCGCCGCACGAAACGGCATGGACGTTGAGTCCCACCTTCCAGAGCTCCGTCTGCAGGTCTATAGCCCTCACGTAGGGCTCCACGATGGCGATCTGGTTCTTCACATCTATGTCGATTATGCTGTCCATGCGCTTCAGGTCGAGGATGATGGTCTTGCGGCTCCCTGGCGCCGAGGAGGTGATCCAGCCCGTGGAAAAGGGCTTGAGCATGAAATCCTTCCTGTTGCAGAACTTCGTCAGCGCCGATATCTCCTGCGCCGTCCGGGGCATGATGACCGCCGCGGGGCGGCTGGTCCAGAGCTTGTCCTCCCTGTTCAGGGACGACGAGTTATAATAGATGGCGTACGCGTCCCTGGTGGCGGGATCATCCCTCACCCATTGGGGACCGACGATCTGCCGCAGCTCTTCCAGTTCATCAGATGTTAACATGGCCCTATCCTGGTAATGAAAGTATCGTATTACAATATACTCATTCTGCGCTGGTATTTAACCTTACACCGTGAGCCCGAATTTTCCGGGATTGAGAACGTTCCCCGGATCGAACATTTCCTTGATTATCTTCAGGAGCTCCGTATTGCCCGGGTTATTGTCAAAGACCCTGCGGGAGGCCGAACCGTAGGGCCTGCTGAAAAAGGCCTTTTCCTTCATGAGCCGCTCTGTCAAATCGGCCTCCAGCCTTTTCATTGTCTCAATCTCGCCGGCCGATTGGGGATTGAATGGTATCATGAATTCCATGTGGCAGGCATGGTTCTGCACCACGGGCTGGAGATACGCGCCTATCCGCTCGCGGTCTATGCCTGCTGCCGCGGCAGCTTCCTGGACAATTCGGATATATTCTGCTGATTTATTGAGCAGGGAAAGGAAGAAGACAGAAAGGCAGTGGCCCATGATGGCGTGGCGCCAGTCCGAAATGCCGCAGGGTGTCCGGGCCGCTTTCAACAGCTCCGCGGCGTCCACCTCCCCGGCCGATTCGGCGAACCTGAGGCCGTTGCCGCCGGCCATGTCATTCAATTCCTCGAACTGGTATTGCAGTCTCTCCTTCGGAAGCCGCTCGAACCCGGCGATGTTCTGCATGCAGATATATTCCGGAATGGAACCCCTGACCCGGCCATAGTTCTCTGGCCCGGCCCAGGTCATAAGCATCGCTGCAGCGGTGCGGTTAAGGATGAAGGTCTGTTCCCCCAGCCAGGGGCGCTGGGCCTCGTACACGTATTCCACGATCCTGTCGAGACGGTCCGAGGCGATGACCATGGGCCGCTCCACGGAGGGAAGCAGCTCGGTCCGAAGGCTTATCCAGGTCATGATCCCCATGGAGCCTTGGGCGCCGATGAGTATCCTCTGGAAATCGGACTGTCCGGGGCCCATCGGCATTTTCTGGGCGCCCTTCGACCGTCTCTGCTCCTCCAGCGTTCCGGGGCCGCCTGCCGCGCCGCTCCGGAAGAGCTCGCCGGTCCCATAGATGAATTCCGTGCTCGCCACCGGGTCCTGCATGTCCCACTGCATCCTCGGCCATATGTGGGGCTCCCGGTCGATGACAGAGGCCAGGACGCTTTTGCCGCTCCGCGGCGCCAGGGGCGTCGGCAGGGTCATCCCTTCTTTTTCCAGGAACCGGTTCAGCTCATCGTAGGTGACGCCCGGCTCGACAATGCAGACTCTGTTCCTTTTATTGACCCAGGGGATGCTCTTCCAGTGGGACAGGTCCACAACAGCATGGTCGGCCCCGCAGGCTGTGCCTCCTTTCAGATGGGGCCCTTCCGAGGACACGGGCACCAGCCCTAAGGATTCATCCTTTGCCGTGCGGATGACGCGCTGAAGCTGTCCGACGTCTTTCGGTTTTATGGCGCACCGGGGCGCACGGTGCCCCTCGATGAGAGGATTGTAAAGCTCATATCTTCGAAGGGCCTCCGGGGAGGTTTCCACCGAGTTGTGATCGGATAGCAGTTGAAGGTTTTTATCTGTTATCATGGAACGGGCCCTCCTATTCAAGACCTGCTGCCTGGTACACGATATCGATGATATCGACCACCCGCATGCCTTTATCATCATTATCCCCGCACGCTTTTCCCAGGTGGGTCTTGCAATGGGAACAGGCTGTTACCAAATAGTCGGCGCCCACGGCGCGGGCCTCACCGACGCGGTCCCGGGCCGCCCGCAAAGACATTTCGTCGTAGAGCGGTGACTGTCCGCCGCCCCCGCCGCAACAGTGGGAATACTCCCTGATCCGGAACATTTCCCTGAACGATAGCTCCTTGATCGATTTTAAAATATTCCGGGGCGCGTCAAAGACCCCCTCGGTGCCATACCGTATTTTCTTGGGAGGATCGAAGTATTTCATCTGGCCGAAGACGGTCTTTTCCTCGCCCTTCCATTCCTCATAGGGCTCCGATCGCCGTCCCAGGTAACAGGGATCATGATAGGTGGCCTTGATGTTGACGGGCCGAGGGAGGCGGATCTTCTTTTTCCGTATGAGACGCTCCAGTAACTCAGTGGCATGGACCACCTCTGTCCGTGGTGTGATCCCATACCGTGGGTACAGGGCCCGGGCCGTCCCGAGGCAGGCGCCGCAGACGGTTACGATCGTCTTCACTCCGGACCGGTCCAAGGTGCTCGCGTTTTTACCGGCGCATTGTACAAAATCATCTTTAAAACCCGCCCAGTGAGCCGGAAGGCCGCAGCAAAGCTCGTCAGCGCCCAGGATCCCCACGTCAACGCCGGCATTGACCAGGAGCTTCGCCAGTTTTCTCGCCGATACCATGGCCTTTTTGTCGCCCCTTGTCATGCAGCCGCCATAGAGGAGCACCTGCGCCTTCTGCTCCGGCAGCTTCTTGAGATCAAGGCCGTATGCCCACTCACCGGCGCTTCCAGATGGCGCTCCGGCGGGACTCCCCGTTTCTTTCAGTAGCCGAACCATCTCCTTGTATTCGGCCGGCGCCAGTCCCTCCCTGACAAGAGCTTCCCGGAGGGCCATGTTCACCTCATTACGCTCCGATTCCATGATGAACTTGCAAGCCATGTCGCAATACCCGCAGGTTCGGCAGGAAAAAACAATATCAGCCAGCGTCCTGTCTGCCTCTATGCGCCCTTCTGAAAGGGCAAGGGCCATGTAGCCGAATCCGGAGGCGGAATAGCTGTGAAAGGCGTAATGGGTATTGATCGGGCAGATCGTTGAAAATTCTTTGCTTTTAAATACCGGCAGGGGCACCATCTTGCACAGGGAGCATCGAAAGCAGGTGGCTATCTCATTTTCCAGCGCTCTGAGTTCGGGATACTTCACGGTTTCTTCTTTAAACATTGATGACATGACGTCATGGCCTCCACTGCGAAGATGAATGGAAATTTTAGGATTTGCGCTATTTCAGGATACCGTGCAACAGGTAGGTAAGGGATTTATAGACCCTTTCCTCAAAATCCCGTCCCTTGAAATTCCCGTTAAGATAATGATTGATGACTGCCGTCACCGAGCTTATCAGGATATCGTTATCGATATCCTCCCGTACTATTCCCGACTTTTTCGCCTGGTTCAGATAGTCGTGGATCGAGGTGCTGAGCTTCGACGCGATTGCGTCAAACCGCTCTTTGATCGCCGGATATTCGCGGAACACCTGGGCCAGCATGAGCGGATTGTCCCTGCTGATGCTCTGGGTCAGCTGCCTGACGCCGATCGTAACGGCTTTCATGAAATCAGGCTCACTTTGGAAAATACCTACAATCGTCTCGATATTTTTCTTTAATTTAGATATTATTATCTGCCCCAGAAGCTGTTCCTTGGTCCCTATAATTTTATAGAGGGTATTTTTCGCCATTCCGGACTCATAGGCCACGGTATCCATGTTCCAGCCCTTGATGCCATGCTGCAGAAAGAGCTTTTCCGTTTTTTCATAAATATTATCGTGAATTTTACTATTATTTACCTTCATTGTCATAACCAAACGAACTATTTATACTAATATAGTATTTTTAGTATAACTTTTTGATATTTGTCAATCCATTTTTCACAAATAATTCTTAAATTTCCCGGAAACAGTTGAACCGAAGCAGGTTCATATTACATTCAAGTGCTTAACCGCAAATGCCGACCACTAATATTAGAAAGTAGTATATTCAAACATGGGCCGGCGATCATAAACAGGTCCTGTGGTTTGATTGAGCGGTCATGATAGAGCGAATTTGAATAAAAATGAAAAACGAACAAAATCAATCATCGATCTTCAGGCGGGTAATTCTTAGCGATAAAAAAGAAGCAAAAAAAATGATCGCCGAAGCCCTCGTGTACTTCGAGAATCTGCAACGATCCGGTCTTGCCCACGATATATCTGAATTCAACTTCAGGCTTGCCCTTGACGAAGCCATAGAAAACGCCATCAGTCACGGGAATTCATTTAATCCTGAAAAGAAAATCATCATTACCATCACTGGTTTTTCGGATAAAGTGGACATGACGATTGAAGATGAAGGGGCCGGATTCAAACCTGAATCACAGCTTGAAAAATCAGCGGCCAATGACTTTTTCTCGCCTCACGGTAGGGGGCTGTGCCTGCTGAATAATATCGGAACGATACGATGGAATAAAAAAGGCAATTCCATCAATGTAGTGCTGGTTGCATGACCACCCCACCACACCGGATACGTTTTTAAAATCAGAGGCCGTGATAATCTTAAATCTCCTGTCGTCATATCCCTTCATCTGGTCTCAACTATACGCGCAGAACCGCATAAATTCGGATATTTCCATTTTTCAAATTTATTTAATCTCTTAAATAATTCTTGATTAACAAGATCAAGGTTTTAATGATGATATAATAGTTAATCATGGAATAACGCATCTGATATCCATTGCGGCTCAACCCATGCCGCCGGGATTATCATATCCATGACCTGATGGATAGAACTCATGGCGGACACGACGAAAAACAAATCCGATCTCCTGGATGAAATCACAACGCTGCGTGCGGAAATCAGCGAGCTCAGGTCATCCAGGGCCGAGCTGGTAAAATTAAAAACAAGGCTCGAGGAAAGCGAGGCGAACTATAAAAGCATATTCGACAACATCCAGGATGTGTACTATCGCGCCGACATGGAGGGCCGCCTCCTCCTCGTGAGCCCATCGGGCGCGTCCCTTCTCGGTTATAAAAACATTGAAGAAATGGCCGAAATGAATATCGCGGATGAGGGATATTACGACAACGACGAGCGCGACCGGTTCATGCTTAAGATACTGAAGAGCGGCTTTGTTAAAAGCTTCCTCGTCCGGCTCAAAAAGAAAAACGGCTCCCCGATCTTTGTCGAGACCAGCTCGCATGTTTTTCGCGATACCGCGGGAAATCCCTTGTTCATTGAAGGCATTTTCAGGGATGTCACCGAAAGGAAAATCACGGAAGACAGTATACGGCAGTACCAGGAAAACCTCGAAGAGCTTGTGGAGGAGCGCACCCGAAAGCTGAAAAACGCCAATGAGCTTCTTCTGCTGGAGATATCGGAAAGAAAAAAAGCGGAGGAGGCCCTTCGGTCCTCAGAGGAAAAATACCGCCATCTCGTTGAAAACGCCAACGAGGCCATACTCATCATCTTTGACGGCAACATATCATTCAGCAACAGCATGGTCACCGAGATCACCGGGTATTCCATCGATGAGATAACCCGGATGAAATTCTATGACATCGTGTATCCCGACGACAGGGATAAAATCATCACCTATCACAATCAGCGGCTCATGGGCAAGGACGTCCCCAAGCTGTACGATATCAGGATCATTACAAAGAGCAAGGAACTCAGGTGGATCCAGATAAACGCCGTGCGCATTGACTGGTCCGGCAGTCCCGCGGCCCTTGCCCTCATCACGGACATATCGGACAAGAAAAAATCCGAAATCGCGCTCCAGGAGAGCGAATCGAAATTCCGCGCCCTTACTGAATCAAGCCCATCGGCGATCTTTATAATCCAGGGCTCGAAGCTGCGCTATGTCAATCAGGCATTTCTTGATATTTCCGGTTATTCAAGGGATGAACTCGGCACCATGGATTTCTGGGACATGGTGCATCCTGACTACAAAGAGATCACCATCCAGAGGGGGCTGAACAGGCAAAAGGGAGAGATCGAGCTGCAGAGATATGAATTCATGGCCCTTCATAAAAGCGGCAAACCCATATGGCTCGATTACGCCGCCTCGATCATTGAATACGACAAAAAGCCGGCCGTCCTGGGCTCCGGATTCGACATCACCGATCGGAAAAAAGCCGATCAAATGATCCAGGAACAGATTCAGGAAATACACGCACAGAATGAAGAGCTCGAAGCTATCAACAAGGAAGTGTCAAGGACACACGGCGAGCTGATCCAGGCCTACGACCGTCTCGAGGAAGAAAAGGAGCGCCTTTCCACCACGCTCCGGTCCCTCAGCGAGGGCGTCATAACGACCGACATCAAGGGCAATGTCGACATACTCAACAAAGCGGCCGAAACGATCACCGGCCGGATCCAGGATTCTTCGCGGGGGATGCCCATATCCGAAATAGCACCCATGACAGACACGAACAGCGGGAAAAATGTGGAAAATCCGATCTATTCATCCCTCGCGGAGGGGCGTACGATCGAAATCGACGGCGATTACGCGATCATAACGCCCAAGGGCAAGCACCTTGTGAGCGCCAGCTCATCTCCTGTACGGGACGCCTATGGCGTAATAATAGGGGCGGTCCTCGTGCTCCGCGACGTTACGGTGCGCAGGATGATGGAGGAAACCCTGCTCAAAGCCTCGCGAATCGAATCACTCGGCGTCTTCGCGGGGGGGATAGCCCACGATTTCAACAACCTGTTGACCGCCATCATCGGGAGCATATCTTTTTCGATCGAAAAGATAAAAAAGAATGAAAACAGCAACGACATGCTCGTTACGGCTGAAAAAGCGGCGCTCAGGGCGCGGGACCTGACACAGCAGCTCCTCACCTTCTCCAGCGGGGGCGATCCGATCCGAAAGATCACCAGGATCAGCGACCTCATAAGCGAAACCGCCGATTTTGTCATGAGCGGCTCGAACATCAGGTTCATCCACGAAATCCCGCCCGACATCTGGAACGCTGATATCGATCCCGGCCAGGTAAGCCAGGTAATCCATAACATCCTCATCAATGCCCGCCAGGCGATGCCCGACGGGGGATCCATACGACTGTCGGTACAGAATTACCGCATGAGCGGCGACACCAGCCTCCCCCTGGATGAGGGGGATTACATAAAGATCACCATCAGCGACTCCGGAAGCGGTATTCCACGGGAGAAGCTCCCCTACATCTTCGATCCCTACTTTTCGACAAAGAACACCGGAAGCGGACTCGGCCTCGCCATCTCCTATTCGATCGTAAAAAAGCACGGCGGACTTATCATGGTGGATTCAAGCGTCAACCGGGGAACCATTTTCGAAATATATCTCCCCGCGTCCAGGATGCCAGTTACGGAAGCGTCACCGGTCGCCTGCGAGCATGTCTTCACGCGCGGGCACATTCTGGTGATGGACGATGATGAAATGGTCCTTCACGTGGCATCGGAGATGCTGAAATACCTGCACTGCGACGTCGCCTGCGCACTCCACGGCGAGGAAGCGCTCAACAAGTACAGACAGGCCGTTGAATCGGGAAATCCGTTCGATCTGGTGATCATGGACCTTACCATACCCGGAAGGATGGGGGGAAAGGAAACGGTCAAACGGCTGAGGGAATTTCATGAAGGCGCCCGCGTGATCGTCTCAAGCGGCTATTCAAATGATCCCGTCATGAGCAATTACCTCGAATACGGCTTCAACGGAATGATCATGAAGCCCTATCATTTTGATGAATTGCGCGAAGCGATACAATCGGTCCTGGGCCAGTGAGAACGCGACGTCGGCCCGATACGGCCGCTACCTGTAGATCAACTCTCCATCCTGGTCCTGGGCGCACATGACGATCCTGTTTCTCTTCATTTTCGCCTTGTACAGCGCGGCATCGGCGCGGTTGATGATATAATTGACATTCATGTCGAACTTGTTTATCTGCGTGATCCCGATGGATACCGTCACATTCCTGCTTTTTCCGCCCCAGGCAACGTTCAGTTTTTTTTCGCATTCCAGGCGTATCGATTCAAGTACGTTCTGGATGCGTGTGTAATTTACGGAGCGCGGAAAGACGATGATGAACTCCTCCCCGCCGTAGCGCACCGGGATATCCGTCGTCCGTATGTTCCTCTTGATGATGTCGGCGAATTCGCGGAGAATCTTGTCGCCCACCGAATGTCCGCCCCAATTGTCATTGACATCCTTGAAATGATCAAGGTCCAGAAGGGCCAGGTACAGCTCGTAGCTGATCTTTGAATTTTCAAAAAAATAGCAGTCCTGGAGCTCGCCGGCGTATTTCACGCTGTCCGTCGAGATGATATGCATCGACTTCAGCTTGTGCAGGGCCTTGTTGAATAGATCATCGTCCCTTGTTTTCTGCTTCGAAAAGAATTGGTTTTTGATTATCGACGACGCGGCTCCCCCGGCTTTCATGATTATTCTCAAAAGGGAGCCCTCATTGGCGGTGAGCTTCGTGAAGAGATCGACGCTGTTGAACTCCTCCGTGAGCCGCTCGGTCAGGAATTTTCTCGAGTGAAGGCCGGTCAGGGCGTCCTTGATCGCGAGCTCCTTGTTCTGAATCTCGAGGATGCATTTTTCCAGGAGCCTTTTCGTAATGAGTATCTCAGACTCGATCCGCTTATCAAAGCTGAGATCCTTCTCCTTTGATTTGTAAGGAAACCTGCCGATTATTATCCGGCCCAGCTTCCTTTCCGGCAGGTCTATATCCTCCAGATCGAAGTAATACACCCTGCTCCGGTCAAATTCAAAACTGGCGGAATCTTTCTGCTTCTTCTTGATGTTAATATGAAGAAGATTTTTCAAATCCTCGGTGATGCCGTCGCAATGGATATATATATAGGTGCAATGCATGTCATTGAGGAAAAAATCCCTGATGTTCTTACCGTATTCCTTCAGCTTTTCCAGTCCTGGATAGCTTTCAATGTCGATATCGACAAATCTGGATTTGTATTTATTGTATTCCAGGTCAGACAGGAGATTGACCGACGCTTCAGCTGAAATCTGGTAGTTATTCTGGATGGCTTCGAGCATATCGTTCAGGACCTTTATTTGATCCTGGAGCATGGCGATCTGCTGCTTGTAGATCCTGTTTTCCGATTGTTTCTTCTTCAGTTCCGCATTGGAAAGGATCTCATTATTCTTTGTTTTATCTATGGCGATTTTTAGCTTAACAACTTTTTCTTCTTCAAGCTTAAGCATATGCTGTAACTGCTCAATTTTCTTTGATGAGACGGTATTATCCTTTCTAGCCTTTTCTGATTTGCCATTGGATTTTATTTTATTCCGCTGTTGCAAGGATCTAATTCTCCATTTCGCTTGAGACACGATTCTCTACTTTGACAATTTTATAACTCTTTTAGATATTCCCAATCGATTATTCTATAAACTTATACAAAATATTCAATAAAATTGATTTTGACAATAAAAAAAAGCCCGCCCGTGCGTATTGTATACAATTTTATTGCATTTCTAATTTGGTCAACAATAAATGTCATTTAATAAATAAAAATTCAAGTTATATTTGTTCATAATTATTTTTATATTAAATATTATATATATCATTTATCAATAAAACTCAGCAAATTGAAATCACTATATCCAACTCCCTTGAAGGAGGATTGCCACAAAATGACGGAAGAAAACGCCGCCTCAATTTTTCGTTATTTTAAGGGTATTTCCTTGACCGGTGCTGATGGGGCCGTATGCATAGTTTTTTAATAGTGCCACCGACGTCCCACGCTCGGAAAATCAAGGCTGATTTGATGTGATCGAGCCCCGGGATTTATTTATGTAGAGCAGACGATATGTTATGCGCAATAAAAATCAACAATAAAAATATCCCCGGTCCTGAAACGCCGGAGTTATGCTATCGATTGGGCAATTTTGATTTGACTAATATTATGTCAATTGGATAAAGTATTATAAGTGAACCTCGAAAAAATTCATAATTCCTCGAAATAATGCAGCTACCTCCATGTTAGATTTTTTTGTCTGTGAGGATAAGCATTAATCGACTGTCACATAGAATTAACTGTTGTTTTGATTCTCAAAATGCTCGCCCATTCTCCAGGAGGATTACATGGAAAAAACCGATACGATCAGAACACTGATGAAACGGTTTCCACTCAGGTTTCTCATAAATACTGAATTCTTCAGCTATTTTATCATTATACCCCTTCTCTTCATATACTTCTGGGTCAATCTTGATATCAGCCTTGAAAATTTGATCCTTCTTCTCCAGATACTCGCGGTGGTCATCCCGGTTTCGATGCTGACGACGTTCATATCCGACATCATCGAGATCAAGCCCGTACTGGCCTACTTTAGAAAAACCCTGTCCGTCGCGGAGCCGTCCGAAGCCGATTATACCTTGGCGCAAAAGCGCTTTTTCGCCCTTCCGCTTATTCATGCCGCCGGGTCCCTCGCCCGGTGGATACTGGGTCTCGTCATGGCGTACATTCCCTTCACGATTCTTTCCAACCTTACGCCGATCCAGACGATCAACGTGTGGACGACTGCTTTCGTTATCCCCCCCTTCGGCATGGTCCTCTATTTCTTTCTTACCGAACGCTTCATCCAGTCATACCTGAACGCCGGCATTTTCACCAGGAGCGTGAAAGACGTCACAACGAGCGTTAATTTCGTCACGCGCATGATCGTGTCACTCGTTGTCATGATCGGCATTCCCATCATAGCCGTAACCGGGTATTTTCTGCTTCAGCTCGAACAGTCCGGCGTCAAGTGGTCCATCTCCTATGTCAAGTTCAGCATGATCGTGCTCTTCGGCGTGCTTGTCGCCGCGACCCTGGTCTTCTTTCTGACCAATTCGATTCGGGAAAAGGTCACGATGATCATAAACTTCATGGTCCGAATGGCCTCGGGCGATCTTTCGGCGAACCGCGATGTAATGGCGGTAACGGACGACCTTACCAGGATAAGCCACAATGTGTACACCATGAGGGAAAATATCGCCGATATCATCCGTGAGATAAAGAAGATAACATCACAGCTCGAATATTCATCCAATGACACCTCGAACATAACGCAATCCTTCTCCCGGGACACGCAGGGCCAGGCGGCCACCATCGAGGAGATAACCGCCACGATAGAGGAGATATCCGCTGGCATGGAGTCCATTTCGAACAACGCCCGCAACCAGATGGGCGACCTGGGGGCCCTTATCGGCAGGATGGACGATCTCACGGAAAGCGTCCGCACCATGGGCAGCGACACAACGACGGCCCTCAATCTCACCCGGGACATCGTCCATCAGGCGAAAACCGGCGGGGAATCCCTCGGGCGGATGAAGGAAAACATGGGTAAAATCGGGGAACGATCGCGGCAGATGACCGGGATAATCGGCATCATCAATGACATCTCGGACCAGATCAACCTCCTTTCCCTGAACGCGTCAATCGAGGCCGCCCGGGCCGGCGATTCCGGCCGCGGCTTCGCCGTGGTAGCAGACGAAGTGTCGAAGCTGGCCGACACGACCGCGTCGAGCGTAAAGGAGATCGGGTCTCTCATACAGTCCAGCGAGGATGAAATAAATAGGGGCCTCGTCATCGTAAACGACGTCGTTTCCCGCATCAGCGACATCATCAAGGGCGTCGAGTCGATCGACACCATGGTCCACGACATGTCCGAATTCATGAAAAGTCAGATCGATATCAATGAAGGCATAAACACCAACATGAGCAAGGTGCGAATCCATTCGGAGTCGATCGAGCAATCCATCAGCGAGCAGAAAGTGGCCATCGGGGACGTGGTGCGCTCGATAAACGACATCAACGAGCTCACCCAGAAAATAAGCAACGGATCCGAGGATATCGTCATGAATACTAAAAAGAATTATGAAATGGCCAACACCCTTAAGTCCAAGGTGGACATGTTCACTGTTATTGACGGCTGACCGGTAGCAGTCGAAAATTGGGGGGCATGGGCCATCCCTAAAATTATACAGCTACCCGGCTGACCTGCATATCCCCGGACAAAAAGATATTGACATGTAATAATTTCTCTTGTATGGCTTTTCCTATCATTATTACAACTTTCCCTTGCTGACGGTGATCAATGGAACATAACAACGGAACAATGGAAAAACCCGCGAACCCGTTCTGGGGCAACATATTTTCCCGATTCAGGAGAGGCGCGGCCATCCCCAATGCCGATGTCCTGAAGCTGTGCCCCATTTTCCGGAACCTGACGAACCGCGAGCTGAAAAAAGTATCCGCCCTCATATACGAACGCCGGTACCAGATTGGTGAATTTCTCTTCGAGAAGGAGCAGCCCGGGACGGCCATGTTCATCGTTAAGACCGGACTGGTGCAAATTGTCCTGCCCGGACGCACCGACGAGGAATCCGTGCTGGCCGTGATAAATCCTGAAGATTTTCTCGGGGAGCTTGCCCTCCTTGACGATACCCCGCGCTCGGCCTCCGCAAAGGCGGTTGAAAAAACCGAGGCCCTGGCCTTTTTCCGCGAAGACCTGAACGAATTGCTGGAGACCCATCCCGCCATAGGCAGCAAGATAATGAGGGACCTCGCCATCATTATCGGACAGCGCCTCAAGGCCTGCAACGAACAGCTATACGGCGCGGGGAAATAACATGGCAAACGCTCCCGATCGTCGCGCGTCGCACTCGACAATAGTTCTCCGGATGAACATCCGCAAGCAGACACGGAGGATCGTCTTCACCCTGACCGCCGTGATAGCGGTCCTTGCAGGAGGGTTCCTCATCTGGTCGCTGAGACCGATCATCCTCCCCATCATAATCGGCACGCTGGCTGCGTATATATGCTTCCCCCTGCTGAAGCTTTTCACCAGGACGGGGCTTCCCCGCGGCGCCGGGATACTCCTTCTCTTCGGGTCTTTTTTCATCGCCATCTTCATGCTGGGGAAACAGATCGGCGCCTTGATCCCCGATGAACGGGAGCAGCTGATCCTCAAGACCCGTTTCCAGTACAAGCTTAACGAGCGCTACAGAAGCATCATGGGCCTCGAAGGCCCCGAGACGACGGGGAACATGGTGTACAGATACTTCAGCAGCGACTTCGACGGCTTCCTCGAAAACGTGAATTCCTTCATCCGCCTCGATACAGAGGAGAGGGAGAAGTTCATGAAGTACCTTGAAGGATACAACAATCAGCCTCCCATACCGATCAAGTACTACGAGTACTATCACAAGAACTTCGAAAAATCCGACAAGGAAGAAGAGGAGATCGCCGGGGAACAAAAAGACAAGAAAAAAGGCGATGAAGCGCCCAGGGTACAGGAATCGCATTTCTCAACGGTTATGGGCACGGTCAAGCTCTGGATCATCATGCCCTTCGTGTTCCTGTTTCTCCTGATCGATAATGGTGAGATCAAGCGGTTTTTCGTCGGCCTCGTTCCGAACCGCTATTTTGAGGTCTCCCTCGCCGTTTTCGACAAGGTTGACAAGGCCATTGGGAACTATCTCCGTGGAATACTCATCGAGTGTTTGCTTGTGGGAATCACCTACGTGGTGCTGCTGACCATTATCGGATTTGAATTCAAGATGGCCGTCGTCATCGGCCTTCTGGCCGGCATGGCGAACGCCATACCGATACTCGGGCCGGCCATTGCTCTCGGGCTGGGATCCTCCTATGCGATTATCGCGGAAAACACGGGGTCGATAATTCCTTTCATCACATCCAACAATCTCATAATCGCCGTGGCAGTCTGCGTGCTGATCGTGATGGTCCTTGACAACGGGGTATTTCAGCCGGTGGTCGTGGGCGGCGCTGTCAAGCTGCACCCGCTGGCGGTGTTCATCGGCATAATCGGCGGGTCGATGCTCTTTGGCTTCGCCGGCCTCATCCTCGCCATCCCGACCATTGTCGTGGCAAAGGAGATCGTTTCGACGTTCTTCAGGGAACTGAAGGAGTACTACCTCATCTGATCCGGCGGCCTAGGTCGCCGGCCCGGACTCTTCTCCGCTCTCGCCCTTGCGGAACCGGCTTTTCGTCTCCTCTGCGAAATGCTTCGCCTTTTCGCCGACATCCTTCGCCCTGGCGCTCATTTTCACGTATTCCGATTTCGCGTCTTCGGCGAGTTTATCCGCGAACTCGCGCACATCTTCCCGGAGCTCCCTGCCCGGCTTAGGCGCGAAGAGGGCGCCGAAAACCGCTCCCACCGCAGCTCCGACGATAAAGGTCATGAGAGTCTTGAGGCCGTCATTGTTGTCGCTCATCCTTCCTCCTTTTGATCTTGCTGACCGCTTTCCATCCCAGGAGTACGGCCGGGATCATGGCCAGCCATTCGATATTTTTAAGCACCGTATCCTTCAGCACGGAATTATTCAGCATCGAATAGGCCCTGCCGACATTGGCCGCTATTTTCTGGGAATTGGCGATCATGCCGTCGATCCCTTCCAGCTTCCCCTCCACGTTGGCGCTTATTTTCTTCATTTCCTCCACGAGCTCCCTGGCCTCGGTGGAAGTCTTTTGCAAGTCGATGAAGAGCGTTTTCAGCTCGCGGATCGCCGGGACCAGCACGATCACCAGCGCGAGGAATCCGGCCGAGAACAACAACGCAACGATGAATATGATAACTTGTGTCGCTGTATCCATGACGGTTGCTAGGCCCCTTCTCCCTCTTCCCAGTTAATTGTTTCGATCTTCGCCAGAAGCCAGTCGCTTACCGCGGCCGGCAGATCGCTTCCGCAGTAGGAGCATTTCAACGCGTCCGTCTCGGGCAGAGGCGCCCCGCAGTTATCGCAGCTGTGATCGGCCAGGCCGTAGGGGTTCTTGAGGGCCACCGGCATTGTAAGCGTGAACAGGTGCTCCTGGTGGTACGGTTCAGCGCCCTTCTGGGCGGCCCTGCTCCAGAGGACCTTGACGCTAGCCACCGCCTCCTCGCCCTGGAGCGCCACCGCCATGAGGTCAACGGCGCCCACGGCTATATCGTACATTTTGTGAGGCTTCGGATCGAATCCCTTGATGAATCCGGGCGAAGCGTCCCTGGCGAGGGGCGCCGAGGTTCCCTTTATGCGGGCATATATCCAGCGCCAGAAGAGATATGACGCGCGGTCCTCGATGACTTCCCTGTTTATGGAAAGATTGCTCCCTTCCAGCTCAGCCAGGCCCTCGATGTCGCGCGACGAATCCTCCTTCCATTCTTCCCGCTGGGTTATCTCGGAGAGAACCCAGTCGAATTCGCCGGAGTTGTATATCGAACCGCAGCTTTTACACTTGTTGTTTTCGCTGAAATTATCCGGGACATAGCCGCAGTTGGGGCATTCCCCCTTCAGCCAGTCCTTACTGGTGTTGGTCTTAACGCCCAGTTTCCTGGTGAAGGAATAGACCTCGGTGAAGGCCTCCTTGGGCGTCGCCGCCAGGGCCTTCTGCTTTTGTTCCTCCGAGGCTCCGGCGGCGACCGTCACGTCACGGGCCGAGGCAAAGAGGCCCACGTGGAGGGTCTGGTAGCTCTTCGACGCGCTCAGGGCAAGGACCGAAACCTTCATGACCTTGTAATCGGACACCAGGTTCCTGACCCCCTCATCCTCCACCATCAGCTCGAGCTGGAGCCTGAAGCGGTTGAAGATCCCCTGTGAGACATAGTTGCGGACCGGGATCATGTCGCCGTCGGACCAGGCCTGCTGGAGCCGTTCCGCAATGGTCTTACCCTTCTCCATGAACTTTTCCGGAGAGAATTCCGGGTCATCGGCCTTCAGGCGCTCCGCAATGGCCTGCGGGAATTCATATTGTGTGGGCGCTGAATCGTCAAAGCCGGCCTTCGCCCCGGCGCCGGCAATGCCCAGAATTTTTTTGATCACTTTCACGATGAAATATATGACCAGGCCGATGCCGCCAAAAATGATTATCAAGGCGATGATGACCCAAATCCAGCCTGGTTCGTCCGAGGACGTGGATGTGTCGGTTGTTCCGGTAGTGCCGCTCGTGCCTGATCCCGAACTGGTGTGCGTGGAGCTGTAGGGCGGAATATAGGTATGGGTTCTACCCGAAGAACTGCTCCATGATCTCGATGAGGTACTCCTGCTGGAACTGCCGGAATAAGACCTTGATGAGCTGGACGACCGGGAGCTTGAGCTGGAACGGTAGCTGCCGCCCCTACCGGCCCTTGAAAAAGCGTCTGTTGTAATGAGAACGAAATAGAGCGCTGTTGCAAGAATTATGAGCGAGGCAAGCAGAATCCTGGCAGGCGATTTTGTCTTCATTGCGGCACCTCTTGATTCAAGATCAATGCGGCCTTATCGTAAAAAAATATCTTACACGTTCGGAGAAGTACGTCAATAAATTTTTACGGGTCGAATCATTTTTAACACTCCGCGCAAAACAGTATGCCACAAAATACCCCGCATTTTGCTGCGGGGTATTTTATCGTCCCTATGTTGCTGCGGTCTATGGAGTCTTCTCTGCGATGACCGGGCCGATGCCGCTATCTGAAAAAGACCCGCGAATCGACGATGGATACGCCCTGTCCCGCAGGATGGAGAATGACCGGGTTGAGGTCGATCTCGTCGATGTAAAGGGCGCCGGAAATCAGGTTCGAAACCTTGCAGATGCAGTCGACCAGGGCCCTCACATCCAGGGCCGGCCGTCCCCGGTATCCGTTCAGGAGCGGGAAAGCCTTGAGCTGCCTGACCATGTCTTCAGCCTCGTTCCTGGTGACCGGTGCCAGCCTGATCGAACGGTCCTTGAAAAGCTCGATGAAAACGCCCCCCATGCCGACCATGATGATGGGGCCGAAGGAGCCGTCATGGCGCGCCCCGATGAAAAATTCCTCTCCCTTCGGGGCCATTTCTTGAAGGATAAATCCGTCAATGGAGATGCTTTTATTCATTTCCCGCACCGACCTGGACATTTCCTCAACGGCCGCCATTGCTTCCTGCGGCGACGACAGGTTCAGCTTAACGCCGCCCACGTCGGTCTTGTGCGACGCGTCCCGCGAAAGGAGCTTCACCGCCACGGGATAGCGCAGGTCGATTCCCTGTAATTCCTTCGCATTCTTAACGACAGCGTAGCGTGTCGGCTCCATTGACGTTGCCGCGCATATTGCGAGTGCCTCATCGGTAAGGGGTATTCGCCCGTCGTTTCTGCACTTGTTTCTTATCTTCTCGATCTCTTCCCACCGCACCGGGAACGATTCCGGAACGCCGCGGTTATCGCGCTTTTCTTTCCGCTGAATGTAATCGAGGGTGTTCCAGAGGGCCTGGACCGCATGGTGGGTGACTGAAAATGTCGGATAGGGATGGTTCATGGTGACATCGAGCACTTCTTTCGCGTCGGATATGAGGGTTATTGCCACCGGGCGCTGGTGCTTTTCGACGAGCTCCTTCACGCCGTCCAGGAAGGTCCTGGACATCTGCGCCTCATAATTTGATTGATAGTTATGGTTGAAAATGAGGCCATCAATGCCTTCAAGACTGATGGTTTCCTCGAGTATCCTTGTGAAGATCGTGTAATCGAATATTTCGCCCAGGTCAAGGGGATTCTGGTGGGCGATGACGTTGGTATTGTAAAGGGTCCCTATCTTCTTTAAAAATTCGGCGGGGAACTCGACCAGGTCCAAGCCATACTGTGCGCAGGCATCCACCGTCACGACGGCGTGCCCTCCCGACCGCGAGAGTACGGCCAGGCGCTTCCCCCTGATCGGCGGCATCTTCAGGGACTTCGCCGCTACCATGAGCTCGTCCTCGCCGTTCACCCTGATCACCGCCGCCTGCTGCAGCGCGGCGCTTACCACTTCGTCGCTCGCGGAAAGGGCCGCGGTGTGGGACTGGGCGATTTTCGCGCTCAGGGGATAGCGGTTCGACTTGAACACTATGATCGGCTTGGGCGACTTCATGGCCGCCTCGAAAAAGGCCCTCCCCCGGGAAAAGCCCTCAAGGTACATGATGATGGCCTTCGTGGACTCATCCTGTATCAGGTATTCGAGAAAATCCACCTCGTCGAGGTCCAGCTTGTTCCCGGTGGCGATGAATTTATTGAAAAAGACCTGGTTCTCCACGACGATCTTGAGGAGCGTGTCGCCGACGCCGCCGCTCTGCGTGACGATGGACACTGAGCCGATCTGGACGCCGCTGCTCTGCGAAAAGACAAAGGGCATCATCAGGCGGTGCTCCAGGCATATGGTGCCAATGCAATTTGGACCGATGAGGCGTATGCCGTTCTCACGGGCGATTGATAAAACTTCCTTTTCCAGGGAGCGGTTGCTTGCGGAAAATTCGCTGAACCCCCCTGATTCGATGACTATATGTTTTATCCCCTTTTCCGCGCAGGCGCGCATGATATCGGGTACGGTTTTAGCCGGTGTTATGATGATGGCGACATCGGGGACTTCCGGAAGATCCTTGACGCTGTTAAAGACAGGAATACCATTGAGATCCCCGGCATCCCTGCCTACGCCGTATACACGGGCCTTGCACCCGATGCGCTGATTGTTTGACACAATGATCTGTCCAAGGTTCAGCCTCTTGATCGATACCCCGATCACAACAAGGCTTTCAGGATAAAAGAATTTACCAAGATCATTGGTTGATTTTCTGCTGATTGATTCTTTTTCCATTACATCTATCATAGCTATACACTCATCTTGAATTTGTTCAATAATAACACCTTAAGTTTCTGTCCAAATACTGTCAATGATATATAGAGGTTGTATATCAATCGACATGTAAACAATGTTTACCATTACAAACAGTGTTTATGTGTCAAGTAAATTTATAAAAAAATGATGGCGGGTGGATTCCTTCCCCCGCCGCCGAAGGCGGCGGGGGAAGGATAGTTATCGGCTCTGACCCCCTATCTTCATTGGCTGGGGAACGATAGTTATCGGTTGAAATACCTGCGATGAATTCGATGGGGAGACAGATTTTTATCGGTTCATGTGCGGTAAATTCTACTTTTTACGAAACCACGGCACCAGTCTTGAAACCGACCTCTGCCGCTCCGCATAATGGGGCCTGCTGCTCAGCATCCGCTTTTCCATCATCGGGATGCTGACGGTAAGGAACATGATAGTGATGGCAAGGGGACCCACGATGATCCACCAACGAAAACCGTCTGCCGCCAGCGAAAAGAGGAAGAGCCCCCACCAGAAAGAGATCTCGCCGAAGTAATTGGGATGGCGCGAGTATGCCCAGAGACCGGAGGAAAGAATGGCATCTTTCGGCGGTTTGCCTGTCACGAACCGGTTGAGCTGTTTATCCGCCATCGTTTCTATAATGATAGCGCTGACAGTGATAAAAAGAGCCACGCCGTCAAGGAATCCAAGCTCAGTATTGCCGGCGCTCATGACCGGGTACATCGAAAGGCATCCGAGGAATACCATCACCGTCGGGAACAAATGAATGCCGAGAAAGCTGATGGGCCAGTATAGACGGCCCGTTTTATTCCTGAAATCGGCATAGCGCCAGTCTTCGTGGACAAGGCCCTTCCACTGACGGTACCAGTTATAGGTGAGCCTGGCTCCCCACAGCAGCACGAGTAAGATCACAATGACCCCTCTGTAGGAGACCGGTCCATACTCACGCCCCAGGGCCCAATAGAGGGCGATGGGCAGGGGGGCCACGCTCCAGTAGGGATCGTACATGCTGGAATTATTCATTCCCACGCTGAACAGGAAAATCACCACGGTTGCAGCCACATCGGCGAAGAAGGCCGCAGCGATGTCATTGAAATCATGCAGAAAAAGGACAATTAGCACCGCGACTGTGAGAGCGGCGCCGTATGCCCCAAGGCATATTAACGCTGATTTACTTTTGGAGAATTCCCCTTTTGCAGTCACCTGTGCCATTGTTCCATGCCTTACATGTTTTATTTGCGCTATTCCATCCGGATGATTATACATCCGCCCATAGAGGAATGTTACTTCCCAGAGCTTTTCTTCTCATTCTCAATGAATTTCACGGTTCGGTCAAAACCGGTCATACCGGGCAATGAAAAGTATCCTTCATACTTCTTCTTGAGCTCGGCCAGTCTTTCTTTATTCCCGATTCCGTCGCCGATCGAAGTAAAATACTCTTTCATGACCACGAGGGCGTTCCTATCGGAGAGCTTACCATGCCCCGGGACCAGTTTCTCTATGTCATAGCGATCCTTGAGATCCTCCAGGGCCTTTATCCAGAGGGAAACGTTGGCGCCGCTTTTGGCAATAACGGCCGGATGCATGTCGAGGAATATGAGATCGCCGGTGACGAGGAACTTCCTGTTCTTTATATACACCACAACGTCATTGGTGGTATGGGCCCTTCCCATGTTGCGCAGGATGACCGTTTCCTTGCCTATCTTCAGCTCCTTTTCCTCGCCCGGCTTCAGGGTTATGTCCGGGTACCTGCTTTTATCGGAAGCCACGTCCCATTCATTTTTATCATAGGCGCCGGCGATAATTTTCGCCTTCGGGTAGATAGTATTACCGGCGGTGTGGTCTGAATGGGAATGGGTATTAACGACGATAATATCTTCCGCTTTAACAGTGTCCCTCATCTCCTGGGCCGCGCCCCTCATCTTGGTGTCAACGACCAGGGCCTGCCTGCCGTCATCAGAGGTGAGGACAAGGGAATTGCCGCTTCCGCCTATGAACACGGTGAGCTGCGGATCGACCTTTACGACCTCCATGGCCATAAATTTCTGGAAATCTTTCCAGATAAATATGCCAGCGACCGCGGCAACGACGAGAATCAACAAGCCGATAACGAGCAGTGCCTTTTTCATGTTCCCTCCTCCGCCATATCGTACCTTTTTATTCCTCATTACAATTCGATACAACCTGTATACAATTATCCATAAATACCCCGTGTCAATCATCTTTCTTGAATTTGCTTGACATATAAGCGCTGTATTACTTCTCATTCTATAATCATGAATTTTTCCCTGTCAAAATCTCAGCTGATGATCCGGAAAAGCATGAGGAAATTCGCCACCGAGGTTCTCGATGAATGGTCGAATTACCTCGACCGGGAATCAAAACCGCTCCCTCCCGACATAGTCCGTGAAATGGGAAGGCTCAACATCTGGGGCATCCAGGCCCCGGCCTCCTGCGGCGGCGCCGAACTCGACTCGGTGAGCTATTGCCTTGTGATCGAAGAGATCTCCCGGGTGAGCGCGGCCGTGGGCCTCGGCGTCACCGTGCACAATTCCGTGTGCCTGGCGCCGCTCCTCAAGTTCGGTACAAAGGAGCAGATAGAGCGCTACGCCCCGGACCTCGCCACAGGCGGAAAGATCGGCGGCTTCACCGTAACGGAGCCCCAGTCAGGCTCCGACGCGGCGTCGATCCAGACCACGGCGGTCCCTGACGGGGATCACTACATCCTTAACGGCCAGAAGGCCTTCGTGACCAACGGAGGCGTCGGCGATCTTTTCCTCGTGGCCGCGTCGGTGGACCGCGCGAAGAAAACCAGGGGCATCGCCATATTCATCGTGGAAAAATCGATGAAAGGCTTCGAAGTGGGCAAGATCGAGGACATGATGGGCATGCGCGGCAATATGGTTTCCGAGCTCTTTTTCAACAACGTGCGCGTTCCCCGGGAAAACGTTCTGGGCCGGGTCGAGGACGGGTTCAAGATATCGATGCAGACCCTCGACATGGGCCGGATCGGCATCGCGGCCCAGGCCCTCGGCATCGGGACCGCGGCCTATACGGCGGCAGCGACCTACGCAATGGAGAGGAAGCAGTTTGACCGGCCCATCGGCACGTTCCAGGCCATCTCCTTCATGCTGGCCGACATGCGGACCAGCCTCGAAGCGGCGCGCCTCCTGATCTACCGCGCGGCCGATCTTAAAGACAGGGGCCTTCCCTTCTCGACCGAATCGGCCATGTGCAAATACTACGCCTCGTCGGCGGCCATGGAGGCGTGCACGCGGGCCCTCCAAGTCTTCGGCGGCTACGGCTACGTCAAGGACCTCCCGGTGGAGCGCTTTTTTCGCGACGCCAAGATCACCGAGATCTACGAAGGAACATCCGAGGTGATGAAGATCATCATCGGTAACGACATTATTAACGAATTCAGCAGGTTCTAGTCCCATGCTATCGATCATCGTATGCATAAAGCAGGTGCCGGACACGCAGAAGGCCCTCTTCGATCCCCGGACCGGGACCATCGACCGAAGCGGCGCGGACAACATCATGAACCCCGACGACCTCCACGCCATCGAGATGGCCCTCGCCGTCAGGGACGACTGCGGCGCTTCGATCACCGCCCTGACCATGGGACCGCCCCAGGCCTCCGATGTCCTCGCCGAAGCCTACGCCCTGGGCGTCGACCGGTGCGTCCTCCTGTCGGACCCGCGCTTCGCCGGCTCCGATTCCCTTGTCACCGGCAAAATACTCTCCCGGGCCATCGAAAGGCTCGGCCGCTTTGATCTCATCATGACCGGGTGCGAGGCCATCGACGGCAACACGGGCCACGTCGGCTTCCAGTTGTCGGAATTTCTGGGTATACCGCTGATGACGCAGATACACAAGTTCCAGATCTCATCAAATACTGCAACGATAGAGCGTCTCTACGGTCACGAATACCAGAAGATACGGGTGGATCTTCCAATCCTGATAGCAGTCGGAAAAACCGCGAACCGGGTCCGGACACCCCGCCTGGCCGACATCAGGACCTGCGCGGACAGGGATGTCACGGTAATGACCATGGATGACATAGGCGGGGACGAGGCCGAATACGGTACGGCCGGATCGCCGACGGTGGTCATCGAAACAGAGATCTTTACCCACAGGCGTGAGCGCGAGGTCCTCACCGGCGCTATCGACGAAAAGGTGGACAATCTCATTCACCGGCTTAAAAAACAGAATATTCTGAGATATTGATTTATGACGACAAGTGCGAAAAAGACAACGGGAAAACCTGGCGATGTATGGGTCTTTACGGAGATACAGGACCACGAGCGTGTCCTTGACGGCGCCCTGGAGCTTCTCTCCAAGGGACGCGAAATAGCCGACGCCGTGGGCTCACGGCTCTGCGCCGTGGTCTTCGCTCTTGACGCGGAGCAGTATCTTTCCGTCATAGAGAAATACGGCACTGATGTCATTCTCTACTGCAGCGACCGCTCCCTGAAGCACTATGACAGCCAGATATTTCCCGACCTGTACACCGGCCTCATCGAGCGCCACCGGCCTTCCATCGTGCTCTTTCCATCGACCGAAGCCGGGGCGGACCTGGCGCCGCGCCTGGCCCAGCGTTTTTCCACCGGCCTCACCTCCCACTGCACCGGCCTTTCCATCATGGATTCCGAACTATACGGAAAAGGTCTCCTGGTTATGAAGCGGCCGGCCTACAGCGGCAATGCCATAGCCACGGTCATATGCCCCCATGCCCGACCCCAGATGGCCACGGTGCAGCAGGGCGTATTCGACAAAAAAGAGATCGCCGGCGTCAAACCTGAAATCATCCGGCTTCCCTTTGATTACGATATGTCTCAGCTCCGCATCAGGAGCCTCGAGGCTCCGGTGCGCTGGGATAAGCCCCGGGTCCCCCTGGAACAGGCTTCAGTGGTGGTGGCCGGCGGACGCGGCCTCGGTTCAAAGAAGAACTTCGACAGGCTCTTCGAGATAGCGGATATACTCGGCGGCGAAGTCGGAGCGACGCGAGTGCCGGTGTTCAACAACTGGTGCGGCGAGGAGCGGATGATCGGCCAGACGGGGAAGACCATCAGGCCCCGCCTCTATCTCGGCTTCGGCATTTCGGGACAGATACAGCACACCGCCTCCATCGTGGATTCCGAAATAATCGTGTCGATCAATACCAGCGACGCGGCTCCCATCATCGAAATGTCCGATTACGTGATTCCCGAAGACGCCGCAGCCTTTCTCGGGCGCCTCATCGACCGCCTCCGTAAGGAAAAACGCGCCTGAACTCGTTTCCGGCGGAACAGCGGCGCGAGAATTCCGCCGTCGCGCCGATCAATGCAGATAGGTTCCCATCATATCGGCATCATTCTCGCGGCTCACGGCATCCCTGCCCATGGCCATGGCTTTGGAGTCCTCGTCCAGAAATTCCACCATCTCGTCGGGGTCATCAAGATGATACGGCATGGGCTGCTTCTCCGTCATATTCGATCCGACCCGCACCATTCCTTCCCATATTTCCTGAGCTGACATGACACACCTCCTCAACCGATGATCCGCCCGGCTTCACGACATTTACCTGGCGATTCATATGTTGTTATAAAGAATGTAATATGATAGTGTAATGTACAGAGAAACAATGGAAGAGACAAAAAATAGAAACAAGACTTGACATTGTTTTTTTAGGCTATATATAATATTTTTCATGCCAATCATTCATTTATTAATTTGCGCCAGGCAATTTTTCATTATCAAATTCGCTCATAGTATATCGAAAATATCATCTAAATCAAGATATTAAGCAAAAATGAAGTTTCACGCTGTATATCTGGACTGAAAATAATTGTTTTTACCGATATACTTATTAACGCTTTAATCGCGAGGTATGTTATGAAAAAATATTGCGTCATTGTATTTTTCGGGCTGTTATTGATTTCCGCGCCAGCCTTCCCCATAGGATTCGGATTTTACGGGACCGGCGGGTACGGCAAAGTCGACATGATGAGATTTATTGATAACGGAAACGACTATCGCGTCATGTATTCAATTAAAAACTCAGTGTACGGAGCAGGTCTCATACTGGAATCGGGAGATGATTCGAAAAACTATCATAACCGCCTCAATGCCGGAGTGGAAGGGTCCTATCCCATGGGCGGACGGTACCAGTTCCGCCGCTTCATGCGGGCCAAAATCGACAACATCTTCGCCTTCCGCGTTGCAGGGAATGAGCAGGTGCGCTTCTGGTTAGGGCCCCTCATCGGAATCCAGCTTCTTACCGGACATGTCCGCACCACGCGCGATAGTGAATGGTCCTTCTACAAGCGCAGCAATCATTTGTCGTTATTGTCGTATGCGCCGCCGGTCTACCTGCTCTATGGGCTCTATTATATGTATTACGAAAATCTATGGAAACGCAAATACGGCATTTTTATCCCGGTCGGCATCGCCATGGGCGTTAACATCCGCCTTTCCGAAAACGCGGCCATTACGGTTGAAGGCGGGTTCCGGTGCGGTTTTTATTTTATCAGGAATGGCGGCTTTAATTATGAGGGATACGCAAATGCCGGCTTTATCTTCGGCGCCATCTGACGACGAGGCATCTATGGATAAAAAGCGCATACCAAAGGGCGGCAATCCAACAGGACAAAAAATTCGCGCCATGCGAATGAAAAAGAAAGTTACCATCGATGAGCTTTCGGAGATCACGGGGCTCACGGTGCCTCACCTGGGGGAAATTGAGGAAGGGACCGGCTTCGCGCCGGTGGGCGACTTACTGAAGATCGCCCGGGCCCTGACAATAAACCCTGGAGAATTGCTCCTGAAAAGCAAGTCCAGCGAGAAGGAGCTGGAAAAGCGGAGGATCCAGGATTTCAAGAAAAGGGAGGAAGCCTACCAATACGAGGTCCTCACCCCCCAGGCCACGAAGGACCATCTCCGCGCCTTCAGGGTCGGCATCGCGCCGCGGTCCGAGCACCCGGGCGTCAGGTACCAGCATGAAGGCGAGGAATTCGTCTACGTCCTGAAGGGAGAGGTGATCATACAGGTGGGGCAAAAAAAACACCGCCTCAAAAAAGACCAGTCCCTTCATTTCAATTCAGGCATACGACACACGTTGAAAAATCCCGGCAGCACCGTTACCGTTCTCATAGTCACCATCTATACACCGTAGGAGGATTAATGAATCTCCAGTTGACCGATGAACAAATAATGATCCGGGACATGATGCGCGAATTCGCCAAGAGCGAGATCGAGCCCTACGCCCAAGAGTACAATAACCGCGGCGAATATCCGGAGGGGATCATCAAGAAACTGGGAGAGCTCGGCCTTTTCGGCATGATGGTGCCGGAGCGCTATAGAGGCTCCGCCGCCGGCGCCGTCAGCTACAGCCTGGCCCTCCAGGAGATCGCCTTCTCCTGTGCCTCCGTGGCCGTGACCCTGAGCGTGACCAATCTTGCCGCCGAGCCTATCCTCAAATTCGGTTCGGACGAGCAGAAGAGATCCTTCCTCATTCCGATGGCGTCGGGAGAGCACGTGGGCGCCTTCGCCCTTACCGAGCCGGAGGCGGGGTCCGACCCTTCCTCGCTCAAGACAATGGCGGTGAAAAAAGGAAAATCATACATACTGAACGGTGCCAAGCAGTTCATCACCAACGGCAGGTATGCGGGGTTATTCATTCTCATAGCGAGGACGTCCCAGGTCAGAAGCGGTCTTTCGGCCTTCCTGGTGCCGGCTGGATCAAAGGGGCTCGTCATCGGCAAGGATGAAAAGAAGATGGGCCTCAGCGCGTCCAACACGGTTAGCGTTTTCCTCGAGGATTGCGAGGTCCCGGAGAAGAACCTCCTGGGGAAGCCGGACATGGGACTGGAGATCGCCCTGAATGCCCTGGACAGCGGGAGGATCGGCATTGCGTCACAGGCCACGGGCATGACCGCCGCCTGCCTCCACGAGGCCGTGACCTACGCGCGGGACAGGAAGCAGTTCGGCAAGGCCATCATCAAGCACCAGGCGATCCAGAACATGATATCTGATATCGCCGTAGCCCACGAGGCCTCGGCGCTGCTCACCTGGAGCGCCGCATCACTCAAGGACAAGAAAGGGCCTTTCTCGCGGGAAGCCTCCATCGCCAAGCTCTACGCGACGGAGAGTCTCAACCGCTGCGCCTACAAGGCCCTCCAGGTCTTCGGGGGATACGGATACATCCGCGACAACAAGATCGAGAGGCTCTACCGGGACGCCCGGGTGACGACCATATACGAGGGGACCTCGGAGGTCCAGCGCATGGTCATCGCCCGCGAAACGGAACGGGACTTATGACCCTACCGCCTGATGACCATGGCCACGGCCTCGCCGCCGCCCAGGCAGAGGGAGGCGCACCCGACATGCTTGTCGCGCCGCTCCATCTCGTACATCAGCGATACAAGGACGCGGCACCCGCTGGCGCCGATGGGATGGCCCAGGGCTATGCCGCCGCCGTTCACGTTTGACTTCGCCCGATCGATCTTGAGCTCCCGCAAAACCGCCACGTAGGCGCCGCTGAAGGCCTCGTTTATCTCGAATAGGTCGACATCGTCAACCGAAATCCCTTCTTTTTTAAGACACTTGGGGATAGCCCAGATCGGGGCCACGAGAACGTATTTCATGTCGATTCCCATCGACGCCTGCGCGCCAATGGTGGCCCGTACCGTGCAGCCCAGCTCCTTCGCCTTTTCCCGCGACATAAGGACCACCGCCGCCGCCCCGTCGCTTATCACGGAGGAGTTGCCGGCCGTGGTCAGGCCGCCCGGCTTGAAGGCCGCCTTCATCTTCGACAGGTCCTCGTAGGTGGTTTCCCGGGGACATTCGTCCGTATCGAAGAGAACGGTTTCGCCTTTGCGCTTTTGCAAAGGGACCGGCACGATCTCATCCTTGAACCTGCCGGCCCTGATCGCGTCAAGGGCCCGGCTGTACGATTCGGCGGCGTGGCGGTCCTGGTCTTCTCGCGTGATATTGTATTTCTCAGAGCAGAGCTCATTGGAAATGCCCATGTGGAAATCGTTGACGATGTCCCACAGGCCGTCATGGACCATGTGGTCCTCGATCTTCCCGGCGTTCATCCGGTACCCGAAGCGCGCCTTTTCCAGGTAATAGGGCGCCATGGACATGTTTTCCATGCCGCCGGCAATGACAATCTCCGCGTCGCCAACGGCGATGGCCTGGGCACCCAGCATTATCGCTTTCAGTCCGGAACCGCACACCTTGTTAACGGTGATGCCGCCCACATGCCAGGGAAGACCGGCCTGGATGACCGCCTGCTTCCCCGGGTTTTGGCCGTATCCGCAGGGAAGCACCATACCCATGATGGCCTCATCCACGACTTCTTTGGATATGCCGGCCCTTTTTATGGCCTCTTCCATGACCAGGGCCCCCAGTTTCGTCCCTCCGACCCCGGCCAGGGACCCGTTAAAGCTCCCCTGCGCCGTTCGGCATCCGCTTACAATAACAACTTCTTTCACCTCTTTCCCCCTGATAAACCGTTATACTAATATCAACACATCCTCCCCATCAAGGGGGAGGACTGATGGGGAGGGATAACCAATCGAAAGTGATTATCACCCTCCCCTGACCCCTCCCATCAAGGGAGGGGGAGCACTCATGTAATTATTTCGGCGCCATACGCAGGGCGCCGTCGAGTCTGATGACCTCTCCATTCAACATGGTATTCTCAATCACATGGAGCACCAGCGACGCGAACTCGTCGGGCCGGCCCATCCTTGAAGGGAAGGGAATGCTCTGGCCGAAGGACGCTCGCACCTCGTCAGATAAGGAGGCCATAATTGGCGTATCGAAGATTCCCGGGGCAATGGTCATGTTCCTGATACCGTACGCGGCCAGCTCCCTGGCGATGGGAAGGGTCATCCCCACAATCCCGCCCTTTGACGCCGCGTATCCGGCCTGTCCTATCTGACCATCGAAGGCGGCGACCGAGGCGGTGTTCACGATAACGCCCCGCTCCTTTTCGCTGTTGGGCTCGTTTTCAGACATCTTCATGGCCGCGAGGCGTATGACATTGAAGGTGCCGACCAGGTTGACCTTGATCAGCAGTTCAAACTTCCCCAGGTCAATAGGGCCCTTCTTGCTTAAGACTCTACCCGGATTGAGGATACCGGCCGAGTTGACCGCAACATTGATACGGCCGAATTTCTCAACCGCGCGTTCAATGGCCGCGGCGACATCCGACTCGCTGGATACGTCCGTCTTGCAGTATATCGCGGCGCCGCCCAGTTCGGCAGCCAGCTTGCTTCCCTTATCATCCGCCAGGTCAAGGATCGCGGCCTTTCCTCCGCCGGATATTATGGCGCGAACGACGGCTTCGCCGAGACCCGACGCGCCGCCCGTAACAATGGCCGCAACTTCCGAAATTTTCATGATTTCCCCCCAGGTTGTTTCGAAAAAAATTGAGCAATAACAACCCATTGTCAATATTTTGTCAATACATTACTGCGGGGACAAGTTTGGGTTAATAGCAAGATTGGGGTCAAGGAATCCCGCCTTCTTGAAAAATTATTTCTGAGGTTTATCGCGATGGAAAGGAACCGGAGTTCCTCTTGTCGTCTGTCTTGACCGCGTAATTGTCGATCCGCTGGGCAGGCGCGTTTTCCAGCTGGCCTATGCAGATAAAACCGCCATCACCGGCAATGGAGAAATCGTTCATCATCAAGTTCAGCTTCCCCGCGCCGTAGAATTTTTCCCAGACCCTGTTCCCCCTGCCGTCAAGCTTGACCAGCATATACTGGCTTCCGGCCTTTCTGATCCTGGTGCCTCCGCAGATGTAGCCGCCGTCCTGGGTCTCATGGCATGAGCTGATATAGTTCGTATCTGCGCCCCCGTAATACTTTTCCCACTGCCTGTTCCCATGGGAATCGACGCGGACGATATAAAAATCCCATTCATTCCGATTGTTGAACGAAGAGGAGCAGCCGGCCGCGACAAAGCCGCCGTCGGCGGTACCGGAGGCACGCCGTCCGAAATCCTGCTTCAGGCCGCCGTATCCCCTGTCCCACAGGACGGTCCCCTCTGCGTCCAGTTTCATGAGCCGGAGATCCTGGATATAGGTGTTAATGGTGTTATAGCCGTTGTTATACTTGGTGCCGGCCAGGATGAAAAAGCCTTCCCTGGTGTATGAGACGCTGCCGACCTGGAACCCGTCAATGTCATTGGCAAGCCTCTTGAAGGAAAGGACGCGGCCGTTCTTATCCAGCTTCATCAATACGGGCTTATTGCCGCCGCGCCCGTACAGCATGGAGGTAATGGTGCCGTCTTTCGTTTCCACGATGAAGAGAATGTTTTTTACGTTATCAAGCTCGTATTTCCTGTCCCACACGACTTCGCCGTTTCCATCGATTTTTGTCATGCCAATGGAGAAATACTTCCTTCCGCCGAAGAGGAATCCGCCGTCGGCCGTGGGGGTGAACAGGGTAGGATTCGCGTGATAGTTCGAATCGACGGCGGGATACTTCATCCAGAGGGCCTTCCCCGCCTTATCGAGCTTGGCGACGTACATGCCCCGGGGAGAATCCTCGTCCTGGCCGCGGTTCATGCCGGAGATGACGTATCCGCCGTCCTTCGCGTTGACAACCCTTGCCGGGATATCCTCGAAGGTCCCTCCCATAAAGTCCTCACCGCCGAAGATCCTCTGCCACGCGAGCTGCGCCGGCTGTGAAAACAGAACGAGAGTGCACGATATCGCAATGATCGCAAGGATGTATGATACCGCTCTTGGGGAACGCATAGGGCCCTCTATACCATTATATAATATACTGCAAGAATGACTATATCATGAAAATTTTTTTGAATTTTCACTGATTTTGCCCATTCGTTGCCATCGCAGATAAAGCGGACCTGCTTTTAGCTCCGCTTTAGAATCGCTTCAACAATTCATTCACTGAAAAAAGAAGTGGACGATCCCTCTCCCTTGTCATGGGAGAAGAACCTGTTTACATGTTACGTGGATTAGTCTATGATCATTTTATCGGGTGTCAATAAATAATTTGGGATTGCGCCGGGATTCAGGCTCGTTTCCGGTCGTCATATGCCTTATACTTGTCCGACCGTTTCCTGTCCAGGGCCCCGAGGAGGCGCTTCCTCATGCGCACGCTTTTCGGCGTGATCTCGAGGAGCTCGTCATCATCGATGAACTCGATGGCCTGCTCCAGCGAAAAGAGGCGCGGCGGGGTGATGCGGATGGCCTCGTCCGACCCGGATGCCCGCATGTTGGTGAGCTTTTTCGTCTTGCAGGGATTCACCTCCATGTCGTTTTCCCTGCTGTTCTCGCCGATGATCATTCCCTCGTACACGGGAACGCCGGAGCCAATGAAGAGGGTTCCCCGGTCCTGGAGGTTGTCGAGGGCATAGGCGTTGGACAGGCCGTCCTCCATGGCCACCAGGACCCCGCGGTTCCGCGACGGTATAGCGCCCTTGAAGGGGGCGTATCCGTCAAAGATATGGTTAAGGATGCCGGTGCCGCGGGTATCGGTCAGGAACTCGCCGCGGAATCCGATGAGGCCCCGGGAAGGCACCTTCAGCTCGAGGCGCGTGTACCCGTCGCTCCCCTGGTTCATGCTGACGAGCTCGCCCCGCCGCTTGCCCAGCTTCTCGATCACCACGCCGGAGAACTCGTCCCCTACGTCTATGAGGGCCAGCTCCATCGGCTCATGGATCTCGCCGTCGATCTCCTTGTATATGACCTGGGGCCTGGAGACCTGGAACTCGTACCCTTCCCTGCGCATGTTTTCTATAAGGATAGAAAGTTGGAGCTCGCCGCGGCCCTTCACGGTGAAGGAGTCCTTGTTCTCGGACCGCTCTATGACCAGGCTCACGTTGGTTTCAAGCTCACGCTCGAGGCGCTCCCATATATGCCGCGAGGTGACATACTTTCCCTCCCTGCCGAGAAAGGGGGAATCGTTGATCTGGAATGTGATGGCGATGGTGGGCTCGTCGATCTTGACCGAGGGAAGCGCCCTGGGATCGTCGCCGCCGGCTATGGTGTCGCCGAGGTCTATCTTGTCGAAGCCGGCGATGGCCACGACGTCGCCTGCCGAAGCTTCCTGTATTTCAGCTTTTTTAAGGCCCCTGTATTCGAACAGCTTCGTGATCTTGCCCTTTACAGGCTCGCCGCCCTTCTGCTTGATAAGGGTGACCTCGTCCCCGGCCCTGATGACGCCGTTATGGATCTTCCCGGTCCCTATCTTGCCGATATAGTTGTCGTATTCCACGGCTGAAATGAGGAACTGCGAATCAAGCGTGGCGTCCCCGCCGGGGGCCTGCACGTGCCTGATGATGGTCTCGAACAGGGGCACCATGTCGTTGTGCTCGTCATAGAGCTTGTAGTGCGAATCGCCATTTTTAGCAGAGGCGAAGATGACCGGGAAATCGAGCTGCTCGTCCGTGGCGTTGAGCTCGATGAAGAGGTCGAAGACCATGTCCACGACCTGCTCAGGCCGGCAGTTGGGTCTGTCGATCTTGTTCACCACGACAATGGGCCGGTGGCCAAACTCGAGAGACTTCTTGAGCACATACTTGGTTTGGGGCATGGTGCCCTCGAAGGCGTCGACGACCAGGAGCACCGAGTCGACCATGTCAAGGACCCGCTGGACCTCGCCGCCGAAATCCGCGTGGCCTGGGGTATCGACGATGTTTATCTTGTAATCCTTGTAAAAGAATGAAGCGTTCTTGGAGAATATGGTTATGCCCCGCTCTTTCTCGAGGTCGTTGGAGTCCATTATCCGCTCCTCGATCCTTTCATTGGAGCGGAAGGTCCCTGACTGCTTGAGCATCTCATCGACCAGGGTCGTCTTCCCGTGGTCAACGTGGGCTATTATTGCGATATTGCGTATTTTTTCCATCTGACATCCATCGGCATTGATTTACGAGGCCATACCATGCGGGTATTACCAGTTAGGGCTTTTTATAAGCGGGGGGTATGATGGCAAGCTTTTTTTTTAAATTGAGGATAATAGACCACATCCCGGTTTTGAATATCTTTACACCCTCACCCGCCCCTCCGGGGCACCCTCTCCCATTAAGCTTGGTATAAAGGAGAGGGTTTCTAAATTAAGGAGATTAAAATTACCCCCCTTCTCCTTTTTTCATTTTTTAATGGGAGAAGGGGCCGGGGGATGAGGGGTTAATTACCGCAGGCCCCGAAGCTTATTTCTGCTGCTGCGCACGGATCATCTCCTCTCCCTTCCTGAAGGCCTTCATGTTTATATCGACCTTGTCCTGCGACATGGTTTCGGCAATGACGCTCCTGAAATCATCGGCGTCGAAGGGAAGCACGCCGGTGCCGGCGACAGCCCCCATCATGATAACATTGCCCAGGATCGGCTGGCCGAGCTTCAGGGCCTCGTCCGTGGCGTCAAGGAGGGAAACCTCGGAGGCAAGCTCTACGAGGGCCTCCCGGATCTCTTCCGTAGTGGGATACTTCAATTCACCGGCGATGACTCCCACCGGGTGTATCGGCCTGGTGTTGCTGAGGACCCTCACGGAGGGATTGCCGTACGCCGCGATCACCCGGATAGCCTCGGTGGGCTCCAGGGCCACGATGATATGGGCCTGTCCCCGGGGTATCTGGGGGCTCCAGACGGACTGCTTCGAGATGCGCAGGTGGCTCATGACCGAACCGCCCCGCTGGGAAACGCCGAAGGTCTCGCCGATGGTTACGTAATATCCCTTGCGGGACAGGATGTTCCCCAGGATTCGGGAGGCCATCACGTTCCCCTGGCCGCCCACGCCGGTGATTATCGCGTTATAGGGATCATAAGCCAGATTTACGGATTTCATCGGCCGGCCTCCGTTTTGCTGATGGCTCCAGCCGGGCAGATGGTGGAGCAGACGCCGCAGCCGGCGCAAATGACCTCGTCGATCAACGCGGCCTGGCGCTCCCGATCCCACACAAGGCCGGGACAGCGGAATATTCGCGTGCAGAGGCGGCTGCACCCGCAGGTATCGCCCCGGCAAATGTCCTGGTCGACCCTGACCTCGAATTTCTTTTTCCCCTTCTTTTCCGGCGACAGGGCGCACATCTGCTTCATGATGAGGACCCGGGCGCCCTTCTCATCCATGAGGGCCAGGAGCTTCTTCTGTGTCTCTTCCGTATCAAAGGGATCGGCGTATTCCACCGTGGCCCCCAGGGAGCGGCACACCGCGGCCGGATCGATGATGGGGAGGTCTCCCCCCGTCGCATCCAGGGGCGTCCCCGGGTGCGGCTGGAAGCCGGTCATGGCGGTGCCGCTGTTGTCGAGGAGCACGAATATCACGTCTGATTTATTATGTATGGCGTTAACCAGGGCCGGGATGGCCGCGTGGAAGAAGGTGGAATCTCCGCAGACCGCCAGAATCGGCTGGTCCATGCCGAACTGCGTGAGCTTGCCGAAGCCGCTGGCGATGCCGATGCCGGAGCCCATGGAATGGGACGTCTTCATGGTGCTGAACCCGCAGGGAAGGAACCCCAGGGTGTAGCACCCTATGTCTCCGCAGACAAAGCCGCGGCGGTTGTCGATGGCCAGGGCGTTGTGGAGGTTCCAGAAGGAAGCCCGGTGGGGACACCCGGGGCAAAAGGTCAGGTCGCGGACCGGCGCAAGGGCCGCCAGGCGTTCCTTCGCGCGCTTCGCGTATCCATCCTCCATGGCGGTATATTCGATGTTAAGGATTTTACTGATCGCGTCTACCACGATATCCGGGTTCAGCTCGTTGATCGTGGGCATGGCGCCGTCGTTTTTGCCGTAGAATTTCTTGATGCCCACCTCGGCGGCGGTTTCGGCCGCTATGACCTTCACGTTCTCTTCAAGGAACGGAAGCACCTCTTCGACAAAGAGGATTTTATCTGCCATGGCCAGATTCTTTTTGATCAGCTTCGGCGGCAGGGGCCAGGTCGTGCCGATCTTCAGTATGCCCACCCGATCCTTCGCGTTGAGGAGGTGCACTGCTTCCCTGCTGTAAAGATTGCAGGCGCTGCAGGTTATGATGAGGAGATCAGGCTTTTCAGGGCCCGTGTAGGTGTTGAAGGGAGAATTTTCGAAGATGGCAACGGCTTTTTTCAGCTTTTCCTGGAGCAGGGCGTGGTGCGGCGGCACCGGCATGGTAATGACCGGTCCGGAATCGGGATCGCCCGGGATCGACTCGAACTTGAAGCGAGCCGTGCCCGACGGCTCAGTGAGCCTCCCCAGGGTCACGTTGCCGCTGGCGTGGGAGAGTCGCGTCACGCTCCGCATGATGACGATGGAGCGCAGTTCTTCGGATAGCTCAAAGGCCCACTTCGTCATCTCCTTGGCCTCCTGGAAGTCACCCGGCTCCAGCAGGGGCAATTCGATCATGCGGGCAAAGTGGCGCGATTCCCCCTCGTTGATGCTCGAAAGGGCACCGGGATCGTCGCAGTGGAGCAGCACGGTGCCGCCCCGCGTGCCGGACAGGGCCACATGAAGAAGAAAATCGGACGCCACGTTGACGCCGTTCTGCTTCATGGCGCACAGGGAGCGGAGGCCGGCGATGGAGGCGGCGAAGGCTACTTCCAGGGCGACCTTTTCATTGACCGACCACTCCACGTATATATTGCGCTTCTGCGAGGCCTTTGAGAGGTTTTCGATTATTTCGGACGAGGGCGTGCCCGGGTAGGCGCTGGCGACATTGACATTGGCCTCCAGGGCGCCGCGGACGATGGCGTCATTGCCCATCATCAAGTAGCGGGCGCCTTCGGTTGTGTCGAACAGGTATGACATGTCAGATATCCTCCGGTTCCCCTATATCGCGCCAGCGGTTTTGGAATCCACACGGATGATCGACCAGCGGCCGTCCGTGGTGTTGATCATTCCTTCCCCGAGGCCCTTTTTAAGGGCGCGCTTCTTCTTGTTGCCGGCCGCGATTGTGAGGCGCTCAAGGTTTTCCGCCGGCATATCCTCGATTTCGAGGTAGCCCGCCTTTACCGCGCCGTCAATGGCCGCGCGGCCCCGGCCTGTCCTGATGATGAGAGTGTTCATGGCGTCCCGCCCCTCCACAACGCCCACCGATATATCGGAAAATTCAGAGGTCATGTCAAAGCAATAGTCGCAGGAATTTGGCACCGTGGCGCGGATCTCCGCCAGGGGTATCTCGATGGCGCCCTTTGAAGTATAGACCTTCATTACTTCCGCCGGCGGCGGCGGTATATCAAACTTCTTGACGTCATTGATATCTACCCTGCCTGCAAGGAGGCGGCGGAAGTCCCGGAAGTCCAGGGACCAGGTGCAGAAGAGCCCCACCACCAGGGAAGTGGGATCGGAAAAATCCTTGCTGGCCATGGGGTTCGAGCGCATCTGGGCCAGGGCCAGGACCTGGCACGGCGTGGCCACCACGCCTATGTGTTTATATCCTTCATCTACCGCACGGTTAAAGGCGGCCAGTGTCGGTGCCGAGGTGTATTTTGATGAAGCGAAGTTTTTCACGTCGCCGGGATCGGTGACAATGGCCGGTACGGCGTCGAGTCCTTCCCTGCCGGTCAGGACAGCGGCGTCGCAGAGCTTTTCGGCAAGGGCGTAGATCATGAGGGCCGTCACGGTTCCGCCGCACTGGAAATTATCGCCGGCCGCCTTCTTTCCGGCCCGGGACATCATGACGGATATTGCCGGTCCCAGGGGCTCCATGGAATAGGAAGAACCGAAGATGCTCCGGGACACGGCATCGAGATCAACCTCTACCTTGGGGCAGTAGGCGAAGCAGCGGCCCTGCTCCTGGGTGCAGGGAAAGACCATGGCTGTCTTACCGTTATAGGACTTGAAATATGGACAGAGGGAAACGCAGGCGCCGCAGCCGATACAGAGCTCTTTTTCGAGAACATCGGCCAGCAATTCCCTGGAACCGAGCACCTTCATCTGATCCCTCCGGATTGGAAGCAATTGTCAATTATCATCATCCTAACATAAATCCTTGAAAGGCTATGTGATGTCAATAGTTTCATTATTTTTTTTAAGTTCTTGTCCAAGATGATTATGCATATAACGCGGTGGGTTCATCAGCGAGGAGGCGACAGGGACGTCGCCGGTCCCTCCAAGTCAACATGGAGGTTATACGAGGCGGGCGAGCGATGAACCCCCGCGTATATCACAATCCCCTCTTTTCATCCGACCGTATGGCTGACCGGTCCCTTGACGCCAGCACGGAATTGATCGTCTCCAGCATGCGCGCCTTGTCCCTCTGCAGCGTGCCGTTGACGGGCAGGTAGTTCGACGCGTGGATCCCCACGAACTTCATGTTATCCACCGTAAGGTTCTCGAAAAGGAGCTTCATCTCCTCCAGGGTCTCGAAGGGATCGAGGAGTTGGAATTCTCCTTTCTGCATTCTTGAATAGAGCACGGTGCCGGGGACCGGCGTCACCGTCAGGGCGGCCAGGTACTGGGGCGCCATCTCGTTGGTGATCTTCGCCGTGGCCAGGGCATGCTCCTCCGAGCGGGGCCCCCTGCCGGCAAGGCCGAGAAGTATCATGGAAGAAAGGTTCATGCCGGACTCGATGAGGTTTCTCCCTGCCCTGAGCATCTCGTCATAGGTCACGCCCTTGTTCACTTCCTTGAGGAGCCTTTCGTCGCCGGTCTCAACGCCGAGATAGGCCTTGGTCAGGCCCGCGTCCCTCAGGCTTTTCAGCTCCTCCATCGATTTGCGCAGGGTGCTGGCCGGTCCCACGTAGGACCCGACGTGGCGCAGGGAGGGAAAAGCCTTCCTGAGCTCCGCCAGGATCTCAAGAAGGATCCCCGTTTCGATCTCTATGGCGTCGCCGTCGCAGAGAAAGACCTTTTCCACGTCGCCATAGGCATCGGCCGCCATGCGGATATCTTCCTTGATCTCGTCCAGGCCGCGCACGCGGAACTTCTTGTCCTTGTACATGGCGCAGAAAGTGCACTTGTTATGGGAGCAGCCGACTGTGCACTGGAGCAGGTAGCTGTTGGCCTCGCTGAAGGGCCTGAATATATTTCCTTCGTAACGCATTGATCATCCTTATTATTATGATTGATAATTGTCAGAGATGTCCCCCTCCGGGGGATTTAGGGGGCTGATCGCTCCATTTTCCCGTTCCTCCTTCCGCTATGCCAGTAGCCGTAGGAAAAGTAAATTACCGAACCAATGACCAGCCAGAGGAAGAACCTGATGAAAGTGACGGCCGGAAGACCCGCCATCAGGTACATGCACATGACGATACCGGCCAGTGCCACTCCCAGGACAAAGGGCACCCGGAAGCCTCGATCCCGGGTCGGCTCGATCTTTCTCAGTATGATGACGCCGAGGCACACCAGCATGAAGGCAAAGAGGGTCCCCACGTTGGTCAGGTCCACCATCTCGTCGATGTTCGTGAAGGCCGCGAAGAATCCCACGAAGAGGCCCGTGATCACGATGTTGACATGGGGTGTCCGGTACCGGGGATGCACCTTCGAGAAGGACCGCGGCAGGAGCCCGTCCCGGCCCATGGAAAAAAAGATGCGCGTCTGCCCGGTCTGCTGCACGATTAGCACGGCCGTGTGAGCCACCACCGAGCCGAGGGCTATGAAGCCTGCGGCCCAGTCCAGATGGTGAAAGGTCATGGCCACGGTAAGGGGCTCCGCCTTGTTCGACTGGTTGAAGGCCGTGAGAGGGATCATCCCGGTGAGTATAGCCGCGACCACCACGTATACGATGGTGCAGATGACAAGGGACCCAATGATGCCGATGGGAAGGTTGCGGCGGGGATTTACGGTCTCCTCCGCCACGGTCGATACCGCGTCAAAGCCAAGGTAGGCGAAAAACACGATGGCCGCCCCGGCCTGAACCCCGCTCCACCCGTTGGGCATGAAGGGCGTCCAGTTGTCCGGCTTCACGTAGAAAAAGCCGACCGCGACAAAGAATCCGAGGACCAGGAGCTTCAGAATAACCATGATGGTGTTAAACCGCGCCGATTCCCTGATACCGCGGTAGAGCACGATCGTGATCAGGGCCACGATGCACACCGCCGGGAGGTTGAACACGACGGGGATGCCGAAGATCTTCGGCGCCAAGGCTATCGCTTCATGGGCGTTCTGAAAACCGGCGGCGATCTTATCAAGGGTGTTCCCTGCAGCCAACTGCTCCGCGATATAGGCGCCGGCGCCCTTGAGAGCGGCGATATGATCAATGGAGACGCCCTTCTTTAGCAGCTCCACGGCGCTGTAGATCGTGTCCCCATGGAGGGCGCTCCGGTAGTCGGTGACAAGCCATGAAGGGATGGCGATGCCGAAACCGCGGAGGAGCTCCTTGAAATAGCCGGACCAGGAAATCGCTATGGCCACGTTGCCTATGGCGTATTCCAGCATCAGGTCCCAGCCGATGATCCAGGCGACGAACTCCCCCATGGTGAGATAGGCGTAGGTATAGGCGGAGCCCGATACCGGGACCATCGACGAGAGCTCCGCGTAGCAAAGTGCCGTGAACCCGCAGGCAATGCCTGTAATCACGAAGGATAGAATGATGGCGGGACCCGCCCCGGGCCTGACCGTGTCGCCCACCGTGGCCGTGCCCACGGTGGCGAATATCCCGGCGCCGATGATGCCGCCGATCCCCAGGAGGACCAGGTCCGGCGCGGTGAGGACCCGCCTCAGCCCAAGGCCGTCCTGGGACACTCCGGCGAGCATGTCATTGATTGTTTTTCGCCTGAAAATGCTTTTTATAAAGTTCATATGATATTTTACTTGTCATGAAAAAGGACGGAACAACCCCGTCAATGATTAATTATGCCAGGGGCATCGTAAGGCGCACCGCATCGGTACTCTCAACGGCGGTGACAGGCAGCCCGGTCTTGTAGAACAGGTGGAGCATTTTCGCGTTCTCCCTCATCACCGTGGCCGACATCTCCAGTATCCCCTCGCGCTGGGCGGCTGCGAACACATAATCCATCAGGATGCTGCCGATGCCGCGGTTCTGGTAGTCATCCCTCACCAGGAGCGAGATCTCGGCCGCGAGCTTTCCCTTTTCCACCACGTACTGACCTATGCCGATGACCGTTTCCATTCCCTCTTCCTCGATCACGGCCAGGATCGTCATCTCCCTGGAATAGTCGATGACGGTGAACCTGCGTATCGTTTTCTGCGGCACGAACTCGATGGTGGAAAAGAACCTGGTGTACATGCTCTGGTCCGAGAGCGAGTAAAAGAAGAGCCTCAGGTTTTCCACGTCGCTGACCTTGACGGGACGCAGGAGGAACAGGAGTCCGTCCCCGGTTTTCCGGTAGGTCTCCAGGTGGGCCGGATACTCGCCCAGGGCGCCGTCGATCCACTCATGGTCACCCTGCACCAGGTTCAGCTTTTTCGCCTCCGCCAGGAGCCACTCCCTGAATTTCGGATGGGCGATGGTTATAAGGGAGAGGGCGCGGTCGCGGATATTCTTCCCGTACAAATAGGCAATACCGTGCTCCGTCACAACGTACTGGACATCGGCCCGCGCCAGGGTCGTGCTGGCCCCGCTGTCCAGGATCGGGACGATGCGCGACCTGGTCCCGTCATTGGAGGTGGAGCGCATGGTGAGGATGGTCTTCCCCCTCTCGGACAGGGCGGCGCCGCGCATGAAATCGGCCTGGCCGCCGACGCCGCTATAGAGGGTGGTCCCCAGGGACTCGGCCGTGGACTGGCCGGTCAGGTCGATCTGGAGCGAGGTGTTGATGGCGGTCATGGCGTCGTGCCTGCTTATGATAAAGGGGCTGTTGGTGTAATCGATGGGCCTGAATTCAACGTCCGGATTGTTGTCGATGAAGCCGTAGGTATCGGCGGTCCCCATGCAGAAGGAAGCGACCGTTTTTCCCCGGTCAAGGCTCTTGTTGGCGTTGGTCACCGTGCCGCTGCGCATGAGGTCCACGACGCCGTCGGTGAGGAGCTCCGTGTGGATCCCCAGGTCCTTCTTGCCCTTGAGGCTTGAAAGTATGGCGTTGGGTATCGCGCCGTAGCCGACCTGCAGGGTGTCCCCGTCCCTGATGATGCGCGCCACGTACCGCCCGATCTCCCGGGCTGTTTCATCCGGCGGGTCCAGCCGGTATTCAAGGAGCGGCTCGTCGTGGGGCACCAGGTAATCGATGTCATCCGCGCCGACCAGGGAATCGCCGGACACGTAGGGCATGAAGGAATTGACCTGGGCCACCACTATGGCCGAGTGGTCCACCGCTTCCCGGACGATATCGACGCTGACACCGAGGCTCATGTCGCCGTTCTCATCGGGAAGGGAAACCTGCACCAGGGCCACGTCCACCTGCAGCTTGCGCTGCCTGAAGAGCTTCGGTATCTCCGAGAGATGGACCGGTGTGTAGTCGCCAAGGCCGCGATTGACCACCTCGCGGGAGCTATCGCTAATAAAGAAGGAATTGTGCCTGAAGTTTTCCTCGAATTTCTTCTGCGCATAGGGGGCCACTCCCAGGGTCCACACATGGATCACCCGGGAGCCGTAAATTCGGTGCGTCTTCGACTCCACGTGCTCGACAAGGGATTTAATGAGAAACTGCGGCTCCCCGCAGGACGAGCCAATGAAGATGCTGGTGCCCCGGTGGATCAGATTGAAAACATCCTCCAGCGGGGCGAATTTCCCAGGGGAGGTTTCCCTGAGACGGTCGAGATATTTTTTATCCTGCCGCTTTGTCATGACCGTGACGGCGCCATTGAATCGGCGCCGGCTATTTCAGCTCCGACGCCCGCTTGGCACCTTTGCTCTTCAGGAGATCAATAATTTTCTTGTCCCCTTTCTTTTCTGCGAAGTCCAGCGCCGTTTTATCAAATTTGGATTTGGCGTTGATATCGGCCCCTTTGGCCAGAAGAAGATCGATAACCTCGGTTTTCCCCTCCTCCGAGGCCACCTGGATCGGTGTCCTGCCGAACCACTGCGCGTTCACATCGGCCCCTTTGGCTATATACTTTTCTACTTCTTTAACGTCACCGACCCGTGCGGCGTCCGCCAGGGCTCCCTCGTAGGCTCCCTTGCATCCCTGAAATGTCATGATTGCCATGGCGAGAATAATTACAGTTATGGATATTGGTTTCATGTCGACGGGCCTCCTTTTTCCAAAATGTATCTATTTGATGCATTACGTTTAGCACCCTGTCAAGTTTTAAATAGCGGTTTCGGCGAATCGGATCGCTTCGAGCGTTCAAACCGCATCGTAGCCGACATTCTACCCGGCCGAAATGTCGTCATGATTAAAGGGGGCCACGACTGGGATACATGGAGGGATATTTTCGGGCAATTCCTGAAGGGCGGCCTCCTGCCCTGAAATGAGCCGACCATAAGGCAACTACGGCGCAGTCCCTGCGGCCGCCCTGCGGGAAATCCTCCTGGAAAAATCCCAGGCCAGATCGAGAAGCTTGAAAATGCGGTCAAAGCTCCCTATGACCGGTATCCGGTACTCCTTGGCCAGGGCCGTGTGCTCGATGATGGACTGCCCGCCAAAAAAGTGAACCACCAGCGGAATATCCCGATAACGCCGCTGCATCTCGCTCAGGTATTGCCAGTCTAAGTTCGTGAAGGGGGAGCTGATGGTCATCAGGACGATGGAATCGTACAGGCCGGATTCCAGGAATATCTCCAGGATTCTGTTAAAGCTTTCCCGGGGCCCCACCTTCTCGACCGACGCCCAGGTGTCGATGGGATTGTGGATGGGCGCCCAGTCCGGGAACAGGGGCCTGAGCCTGGCAAGGGTAGCCTCATCCAGCTCCGGCAGCTCCATGGCGAATTTCTCTGCGAAATCCGACGACAGCACGCACCCGGAACCTGATACGGATATCACGCCTACCCTGTTCGATTGCATCACAGGATACTGGCAGACGATGGAAAGCATCTCAAAGAGCTCGTCGTAGGTTTCCACCAGGATCATGCCGAACTGCCTGGCCACGGCCTCCACCGCGGTGTAGCTTCCCGCCAGGGACCCGGTGTGGGATGACACCGCCTGCTTCCCCTTCTCGCTCTTTCCCGCCTTCAGCAGCACCACGGGCTTGCGGTGCCGCTCGCGGTTCTCTTTTAAAAGGGATATGAAGCGGCTGCCGTCGCGGATGTCCTCCAGGTACATCCCGATGGCGTGTGTCCTCGAATCATGTAGGTAATACTCGAGGAGGTCGCACTCGTTCACGTCCAGCTTGTTGCCGATAGCGGCGATGTTCGACACCCCGAAGGGCTGACCATGGCCGGTGGTGTCGAAAAACCACTCCACGAAGCCGGTGACGAAAAGCCCCGACTGGCCGACGATGGACACGTTGCGCTCCCGCGTTTCCAGGAACTCGCTGTAGTGCTTGATGGGCGTGCAGTAGCGCAGATCCGGGACGTTGAAGCCGATCGAGTTGGGCCCCACGACGCGGATGTCTTTACCCCGGATCAGCGACAGCATTTCCTTCGCGAAAGCCGCCGCCTCCTTTTCGTCATTGGAGAGATTTCCCGATTCTATCAAAATGCCGCGGATATCGCGGGCGACGCAGGCGCGGACCGCCGGCATCACCTCCTGCACGGGCAGGACAATGACCGCGAGGTCTATCCGCCCGGTACCGTTGGCATTGGGAGGCACCTTGTCAAGGCTCCGGTAACAGGGGACTCCGTCAACGGTCTCCTCGCGGGGATGGACGATGAACAGGTCCCCGTATTGTTGCTTTTCCATGTATTGCTTGAAGTTCTGCAACACCTGGTTGCCGCCTTTGCTCGGGTTGGAGCTCGCGCCGAAGAGGACAATTGACCGGGGATGAAAGAAACGTTCCATATCAAATTACACGATTTAGTCGAATTCCACCCGTTTATTGCTTTGTTCGATGGTGAGAAACAACAATAGAACCAGCCTACTTGCTTGTCATTATTAATTTTTAGATTTTGAATGATCAGAGGATGCGGAACAGCCGGCTCTTGGGAAGGGCGTGCTGGATCACGCCGCTGAGGATATCGGCCTTGTCCTGGTTCCTGCTGGCCCGGTTTACGATAAAGTTTATCATCGTCTTTTTCGTCATGACCCTCTGGAAGATATTGCCGAAGATGATGTCCCGCCGGAATTCCTTCCGCCAGAGATCATCATACATCCTGCAGGCGCCGTCCAGCCGGTCCTTGCCGGAAAGGCCGTGGATTATCGCCCGGGCGGCATGCTCGCCGCTCTTGAGGGCATAGTATATGCCCTCGCCGGTCAGGGCGTCGACGAACCCGGCCGCGTCCCCCACCAGGAGAACATTTCCGAAAGAGCGCCGAACGCCCAGGGCGCCGGTCGAAAGATGTGCCCCCTTGTAGGATCCTTCGACCATGACCGCGTTCTTCAGCCTTTCCCTGGCGAAGCTGTTCCGGTTGACGAATATCTCAAAAAGGCTTTTGATGTTCTTTACCGATTTATCGCTGCACATGAGGCCCACGCCCACATTGGCGCTCCGCTCCCCGGTGGGAAAGATCCATCCATATCCGGGGAGAATGGCCTTCTCGTAATGCAACGATATGCTGTGTTCAAGGCCGTCGACATTGTCGAAATAGGCCCGCACGGCAAAGGCTTTTGTCATGGCCGGGTTCTCGTGGCTACCGAGCTTTCTCGCCACGATGGAATGCACCCCGTCGGCGCCGACGATGAATGTTCCGCGGGCCTCGATTTCATCATTGCCGCACCGGGCCCGTATTCCCCGGATGCGCCCGCCTTCTTCTATGAAATCCCTGAAGGCGCACTCCTCCCTGACGGTAACGCCGGGAAGCCCCTTGACATGCTGGTAAAGGATGTCGTCCAGTATTTTCCTCGGAATCACGTAACCGTAGTTATACCTGCCAGGCACAGGCCTGGTATGACCCCGCATGGCCACATCATCCGAGGACGTGATAACGACACCGTCGCATCTCCATGGTTTGATGGCTTCGATTTTATCAAGGACCCCGATTGCATCCAGGACGGTAACAGCGGTGGCGGAGAGTCCGTCGCCGCAGGTCTTATCGCGGGGGTATCTGGCCTTTTCAATGAGGAGGACGTTTAATCCCGCTTTTGAAAGAAAGGATGCGGTGCTGCAGCCGCCGGGACCGGCGCCTACAATTATAGCGTCGAACTGTTCGCTCATATAAGGTACACCATGTGTTTGTTTATGACAGCAGTGGAAGATAGATATATAAAACATTTTTATGCAGATCTATCTTTTATATCTTTATAAAACAATTCATATAACACCACTTGAATTTTTCAATTAAAAAAAGCTTGCAAATTTCGATATCGAAAAAGAAATATTTTTTATTACATATTACGAACTCGTTGAACTACTGTTAGTTTGATCAATCCCGGCATTCCCGGATGAGGCATTATATTATATGGATAACAATAAAAAGAAATCACGAGTCGCCATTCTTTCCGTCGCATCCAACAGCTCGCTGGTGGTGATGAAACTCACCATCGGCCTCCTCATCAATTCCGTATCCGTCATTTCAGAGGCCATTCACTCCGCCGTTGACCTTGTTGCCGCCATCATTGCTTTTTTTGCCGTTCGCACATCGGGCAAGCCGGAGGACCACCGCCATGCCTTCGGCCACGGCAAGATAGAGAACATTTCGGGCACCATCGAGGCCCTGCTGATCTTTTTCGCCGCAGGATGGATCATCTACGAGGCGGTCGAAAAGCTGAAGCATCCCCAGCAACTGGAACAGGCCGGATGGGGTGTCCTGGTAATGACGATATCGGTGGCGGCGAACTTTTTCGTCTCCCACATGCTATTCAAAGTCGGCAACGAGACCGATTCCATCGCCCTCAAGGCCGACGCCTGGCACCTTCGCACCGACGTGTGGACCTCCTTCGGGGTCATGGCGGGACTTCTCATTTACTGGGCGGGAAGGCTCCTGTTTCCACACGTCGACCTCCATTGGATCGACCCCATTGCGGCCATCCTCGTGGCCTTCCTCATCGTCAAGGCCGCCTATGACCTCACCCGCGAATCTGTGCGCGACCTCCTTGACGCGCGCCTCTCCATGGAGGACGAGGCCCTGATCGACCGCTACGTCACGGAGCAGCACCCCCGCGTCCTGAGCTATCACAAGCTCAGGACCAGGAAATCGGGTTCGCAGCGATTCTACGAATTCCACCTGGTGGTGACGCCTGAAATGAGCGTGCAGGAGTCCCACGAGATCGGAGACCGCATCGTGGCCAGGGTCAAGGAGCACTATCCCGACGCCAAGGTCGTCATCCACGTCGAGCCGTGCGACGACAGGTGCACCGACGAGTGTTTGGAGAATTGCGGAAAGATCGAGTAGGTGGTTACCGCGCCAGAAGAACCACCGTGCTCCGGCCATTGACGATGTAATGGTCCTGAGGATCGATGGGAGCCTCTGATCCCGGCTCGAGAAAATCATCACCGGCTTTCAGGCTGGTATCCACCACCCTCCTCCATTTCATGCCTGAGACCTTCGGTACCATGACGTCGTGGGAATTGTGGTCGGCGTTCAGCATGAAGAACAGCAGGTAGTCGCCGAGGTCTGATTTCACCTCGCCGCCGTCCAGCATGTAGCAGATCACGCGGGCTTCCGAATAGTCCCAGCCGGGCCGGTCCAGGCCAAGGCCGAACCAGGAGATATCGGGCATGCCATCCGAATCGGAATCGGTACCTGAGAGGTACTTGCGGCTCCGGAGGATCGGGTAGCGGTGGCGGAAGGCTATGGCCTTTTTCACGAACCCGAGGATATCGCCATTCTTCGACGCCAGGGTCCAGTCGTACCAGCTGATGTCGTTGTCCTGGCAGTAGGCGTTGTTGCTTCCCTTCTGGGTGCGCATGAACTCGTCCCCGCCCAGCACCATCGGCGTCCCCTGAGAGAAAAGAAGGTGGCAGAAAAAGTTCTTCACCTGCCGCCTGCGCAGGGCCATGATATCGGGATTATCCGTCTCGCCCTCCCAGCCGCAGTTCCAGGAATTGTTGTCGTTGGACCCGTCGCTGTTGTTCTCCAGGTTTGCCTCGTTGTGCTTGCCGTCATAGGAGACCAGGTCGCACAGGGTGAAGCCGTCATGGCAGGTGATGAAGTTCACCGAGTTGTACGCGGTCCTGCCGTCGTCCGCGTACATGTCGGCCGACCCGGTGATGCGCCATCCCAGCTCGCGGAGCTGCCCGGCGTCGCCCTTGACGAACTTCCGCACCGTGTCCCGGTACCTCCCGTTCCATTCGGACCAATCCACGGGGAAGTTCCCCACCTGGTAGGTGCCGATATCCCACGGTTCCGCGATGAGCTTGATCCTGTTCAGCACCGGGTCCTGGGAAACCGCGTCGAAGAAGGACGCGCCGGCCCGGAAGTACCCCTCCTCGCGCCCCAGCACCGACGCCAGGTCGAAGCGGAACCCGTCCACGTGCATCACCTCCACCCAGTAGCGCAGCGAGTCGAGGACGAAGCGTATGACCGGCGTGCTGGACAGGTTCATGCTGTTGCCGCACCCGGTGTAGTTCATGTAATACCGGCCGGGGGCGCCGTGCACCCCGGTCAGGATATAGTAATTCCTGTTATCGATGCCCTTGAAGCTGATGGTGGGCCCCAGCTCGTTTCCCTCGGCCGTATGGTTGTAGACCACGTCAAGGATCACCTCGATGCCGGCCCGGTGCAGCTCCCGCACCATGGTCTTGAATTCGCGCACCTGGCAGCCAGAGGACACGCCTGTCCCGTAGGAGGACTCCGGCGCGAAGAAACCGATGGTGTTGTATCCCCAGTAATTGGTAAGGCCCTTCTTTATGAGGAAGTCCTCCACGTAATACTCGTGAACGGGCAGGAGCTCCACCGCGTTGACGCCGAGCTCCTTCAGGTATGGAATTTTTTCGATGAAACCAAGGTAGGTGCCGGGATTCTTCACCCCGGAGCTCGCGTGGGCCGTGAAGCCCTTGGCGTGGACCTCGTATATGACCAGGTCGTTCAACACCAGGTCCGGTGGCCTGTCACCCTGCCAGTCAAAGACATCGCCAACGACAACGCCCTTCGGCATGACCCGTGTGCTGTCCCGCGTGTCCATGGAAAGATCTTTCTCCCGGGCGTTGATATTATAGGCGAGGAGAAGATTGTCGTCGTTGCGGCATTTGCCGCTGACGGCTTTCGCGTAGGGATCAAGGAGGAGTTTGCTCTCGTTAAAGCGTAACCCCCAGGCGGGATTGAATTCTCCCCTTACCTTGTATCCGTAGAGCTGGCCCTCTTTAATGTCGTGGACAAAAACGTGCCAGATAAAGCGGTCCCTGTTTTCGATCCTGACAACGTCGGTGGGGTCACCGTCAGGCCTGTCGAAGAGGAGCAGGAAGACCTCCTGCGCGTCCTGTGAAAAAAGCGCGAAATTGACGCCATATTCCTGAAGGGTGGCGCCCAGGGGATAGAACCTGCCCGGAGTAAGCTTTCTTTTGGTATTATGCGATAACGGTGCTGCCATAGTGACACCTCCCGTTTGCAGTTTAATTTCTCCATGCAGTACTCCCTCCCCCTCGACGGGGGAGAATGGGTGGGGGGAGGGGGGTGAACAGATCACCGAATGCGTTATGCAGTTATACATCACCCTACCCCAGCCCCTCCCATCAAGGGAGGGGGGTGACTACCGCATCAATTACAATCTTTATCTACCTACATCGCATCACAT